>JBGPEF010000535.1:0-4084 GCA_041482675.1 Tepidisphaeraceae bacterium
CGATCCCACGTATGCCCCCACGGATTCACCAGCCCACGCGTCAGCACCTCCAACTCCATCGTCCGCGGCCGCAATCGCCACGTCCCGCTCCCCGACAACCGCCTCGGCCCCCACGGCGTCTCTATATGACTGTGAATGTAAATCGACTGGTTGAAATAAAGCTGCCCATCCGGCCCCCACCTCAGCGTGTGAATCGTGTGATGCGTATCCTCCGTCCCAAACCCCGACAACACCACCCGCCTCACATCCGCCTTCCCATCCCCATCCGTATCTTTAAAGTGCAGCAGCTCCGTCGATGCCCCCACATAAACTCCCCCATCCCCAAACGCCACTCCCTCCGGAACATAAAGCCCCTCCGCAAAAACCTTCCCCGCCTCCGCCTTCCCATCCCCATCCTTATCCTCCAGCACGATGATCTTGTCATCCGCCACCTCCCCCGGCCGAATCTGCGGATAAAGCGTCGAAGACGTCACCCACAACCGCCCCGCCGAATCAAAATTCATCCCGATCGGCTTGGCAATCAGCGGATCGGCCGCAAACAACGTGACCTCAAACCCATCCGCCACCTTAAACGCCGCCCGCTCCACCTCCGGATCGGGAACTTTTTCCTGAGCCAACACCGATAAGCCCGCCGCCGCCACGATAAATATACCCGCGATAAATCTGATCATCATTTCACCCTCAGCTTCGCAATCTCCGCTTCCTTCCCCTGAATGAACTTATCAAACTGCGGAATCTCCACCGCATTCCTCCCCTGCTCATGCTTCCTTCCATGGAAAATGTACATGTCATTCTGCGGCCGATATCGATCAAAGAAAAACACGTTCTTCTGCCCAATCACCCGCCGCAAATCCTCCGTCTTCCCATCGTTGAACTCCCCCCTGCCATTGAATGGCAACCGCCACGGATCAGTCTTCACCTCCAACTGCTTCAATATCTCCATCGTCGCCAGGAAATACCCAAAGCTGTTCAGATGAATCCCATTCTCCGTGATGGGCCCCTTGAAACTGTCCCTGGCCCCCAACAACGGATCAAAAAGATTCACAAACGCCCCCCCGCGATTCTCTGCGATCCTCCCAATCGCCTCCGTATACATCTTCAACTGCTTGTTATGCTCCCCCGGCTCCGGCAGCGGCCTCCCCAAATCCTCATGCGCAATCGGCGAGATGAATACCAGCCGCGCCTTCGTCACCGCCAGCGCATCCAGCAGCCTGTCATACCCATCCACAAAGCGGGACAGTCCTGCTTCTCCTTCAAACGACTCGTTCATCCCATAAGCCATGAACAAAACCGTCGGCTTCAGGTCCTTCACGTAATCAACCAAAAGGTCAAACCCCTTGTTGGGTGCCGACCCAGCCCGGGAAGGCACAAACACCGTATCCCCGCTCCATCCCATATTCCGAAACGTGATATTCCTCTCCGGCCACGCCACCGTCAGCAGCGTCTCCAGATAGTTGTACTGAATATCCCGCTCGACAAACGTATTGCCGATGAACACCACCCGATCCCCGTCGACGAGCTCAAACTTTGCCGCGTGAGCAGTCGTCGCAATCAGTAACGCAATCAAATATTTCATGCAGCCTCCGCATTAGCATTGTCGTTGGCACGGCGCGCACGGGCAAGATGCCCGTGTTACGTATAGAATCCTCCCATGGCATCCGCCAAACCTCGCATCCTCACAGGTGATACACCCACCGGCCGCCTTCATTTAGGCCATTACGTCGGCTCCGTCGAAAATCGCCTGGCCATGCAGGACCAATTCGACTGCTATTTCATCATCGCCAACAAACACGCCTTCACCACCCGCGCCAACAAACCCGACGAAATCCGCCAATCCGTCCTCGATATCGCCACCGACTACCTCGCCTGCGGCATCGATCCCAACAAGAGCCAGATGTTCATCCAGTCCGAAATCCCCGCCATCGACGAGCTCACCTTTTTCTTCTCCATGCTCATCCCCTTCAACCGCGTCATGCGCAACCCCACCCTCAAAGATGAAATCCGCGACAAGGACCTCGGCGAGAATTATCCCTTCGGCTTTCCGCTTTATGCCGTCGGCCAGACCGCCGACATCCTCGCCTTCCGCCCCGTTTACGTCCCCGTCGGCGAAGACCAGCTCCCCCATCTGGAATTAACCCGCGAAGTCGCCCGCAAATTCAACCAGCTCTACTGCAACGTCGATCCCCAAACCGAAGACAAAGACTATCTCTCCAAAGGCGCCCTCTTCCCCATCATCCAGCCCAAACTCGGCCGCGTTCACCGCCTCGTCGGCCTCGGCCCCCCCGGCCCCGACGGCAACCTCCTCAAGATGAGCAAGTCCCTCAACAACGCCATCTTCCTCTCCGACGACGCCGACACCGTCCAGAAAAAAGTCATGTCCATGTACACCGACCCCAAGCGCGTCCGCGTCACCGACCCCGGCGAAACCTCCCCCCAAAAAAATCCCCTCTGGGCCTTCCACGAAACCTTCAACCCCGACCAAACCTGGGTCAAAGACCAACAAGAAGCCTACCGCCAGGGAAAAGTCGGCGACGTCGCCATCAAGAAAAAACTAATCGAAGTCCTCAACACCCTCCTCACCCC
Source organism: Tepidisphaeraceae bacterium (assembly GCA_041482675.1). Classification (GTDB taxonomy): domain Bacteria; phylum Planctomycetota; class Phycisphaerae; order Tepidisphaerales; family Tepidisphaeraceae; genus JBGPEF01. The sequence continues at coordinate 2,584 of JBGPEF010000535.1, forward strand.
CATCCGCACCCGCCGCCAACACTACGAACAGCGCCCCGCCCACGTCCTCGACGCCCTCCGCCAGGGCACCATCCAAGCCAACGAACTAGCCGAAGAAACCCTCGCCCTCGCCAAACAAGCCCTAAAACAAAACTACTTCCCCCGCACCCTCTCCCTCAAATAAAAAAACAATTCACCTCCCCTCCGAGTTGCGCCCCGCGCCGCGCATCTCTTTGTGTCCTTCGTGGCCTTGGTGTCTTTGGTGTTTAATCCAGAATCCAGAAGCTCGACTACTCCTCAAACTCCCCGCGCTTGAGTTTCTTCACCAGTTTCCACGACCGAATCGCAATCATCCCCGTCCACACCGCCACCCCCACCGTCATCACGCTCAACACCGCATGCCACACGTCCGTAAACATCGGCACGCCACGATATCGCCCCTCGCCGAATCGTTTCCACACTCCCCACCCCACCGCCACCAGCGGATAAACCGACATGATTGAAAACAACCCCGTCAAAATCGTCACCCACCCCAGCCGCTTGTACCACGTCTCCCCCCCAAACAACGCCGCCGGAAAAATAATCATCGCCACCAGCAAAACCCCCAGGCAAATCCCAATCAGCATCTCCATCTTCTGCCACGTGACAATGAAATACCCCACGCACAAAATCGCCCACACCAGCATCCCCAGACACCACCTCAAATACGCCCGGCTCAGCTTCAAATACGGCCCGCGCAACGTTCTCGGCGGGACTTCCGGGATCTCATCCTCCGGGCGCAGAGCGGGGCCGCTCGACTGGGTGGCCATGTGCATCCGCGGATTATCCCTGACCTCGGCCTTCCGGTTAACGGACAAATCTCCAAATCACTTCCCCACCCCCATCCCCCCACCCCCGTGCCACTGGCAGCTTGCTGCCAGTGCCTTCGCTCTCCTTCATCCCTGCCCCCCAACCGGCCCCTGCGGCGGCTGCTCTCCCCCTTGTCCCTTGTCCCCTGTCCCTTGTCCCTTCTGTTCCGTCCCTTGTCCCTTCTGTTGCCCATACCCCTGCGCATACGCCTGCTGATATTGCTGCTGCGCCGCCATGTATTGCCAATATTGCATCTGCATCTGCGCCTGCGCCGCCGCCAGCCCCGATGCCGATTTCGCGGCCCCAATCAGCCAAACCAGTTGCCAGATCAAAAGCACCAGCGGCACGATCGACATGCACAACCCCATCATCGCCTCGGCCCCTCCGCCGCTGCTCACCGCCCCCGGCACCCCCGCCAGCAACACGCCAAACGGCAGCGCCATCACAACCGTCAGAATGCTTCCGGTTATCGATGCCCCCATGCTCCCGCGCCGCACAAAGATCCCCAGGATGATCGCCAGCACACCGAAGGCCAGCGCGCCAACGCCCATGCCAGCGCTGAGAGCGCGGAGAAAGCTCACCGTCATGATCTCCCGCGCCGCCGGATCCATTGGCATGGCGGCAATCCTCTGCTCCCACGGGGCTGCCGGCACCGCCATCGCCCCGGCCCCAC
>JBGPEF010000536.1:0-4078 GCA_041482675.1 Tepidisphaeraceae bacterium
AGCTCATCGGTCACGGCCCTGCGGCTGTAATTCAAACCATTGATCGAGTAACTGGTCTGCTGCGTCAGCAAAACCTCGCGCAGCTTCTGCACCTTTGCCTGTTCATCGGCCAGGCCTTTGCGGGTCTGGGCGATGTCGGTCCTGAGGTTGGAAATCTCCACTTCCTGCTGCGCGATCACGCGGATGTTGGCCTGCATCTCGGGGATGATGTCGTTGAGCAGATCGCGCGCCCGACGCAGCTCAAATTCGATGGGCACATTGTCCTTGGCCACATCACGGACCGACCCGACGGCACTTCGGAAATAGCTGACGGCGTCCCGTCCAAAAAGCAGCCCGCCCACCAGGGCAACACCCAACCCAGCCAGCACGATGGTTTTGATCGATTTACAGATCATGACGACTCTCCATTAGGTCGGGCACTCCTGCCCGACATCGAACATTGATTCCGGCCGACCGCCGGCCTTTGCAGGGGGCAGTCGAGGGAGAGTCGTGATTATTTCAACGCCACGGGCTTAGATTTTGTGAAAATCAAAGGTGCCGGTGATGCTATGGCCCAGGCCACTTCCCGAGAAGTTGCCGACCAGGTGCTCCTGGGTGTTGTATTCCCCGGTCAGCTTTCCAGAGACTCCCGGCCGCTTGAAGCTGAAGGTGAAAGTCCCATCGCTCCTGACGGTGCCATGCAGGGCGAATTTGTAATTTTGCACCAGGAATGGAATCGAGATAAGCCCGCTTACTTTGCCGGTGGGCGAGATCCTCTGGACATTGATCATCCCCTTGTAGGGGCGCGGCCGCAGGTTGGTCTGGATGGTGCCCTTGTATTTGTGAATCACCTCCTGGGGGCTGACCGTCCTCGTGGCCGCCGCCGTCGCCATGATGCACATCTCGGCCGCGCACGGATCGGCGCTCACCGACAGAAATTGCCGCCCTTCCAGTGGCTCCACCACCGGCCGCTGCTGGGTGTCCGCCTTGCTATTATTGCCGAACAGAAAGTGCCCGATGCCCGCAATCCACGCTTTCATGATTTCCCTCTCTTCCAGATGGGTTGCCCTTAAAGCCCTGCCGCCGGTGAGGATGCGGCCGGTGACAATGACGTAATCTACGAATACAGCAAAGATACGTCAACAAAAATGCCCCGACTTGTCCGCCGCCGGAGTGGTGGGTAACGTATGATGTTCATGCAGCCGCGGGCGTAGCTCAATGGCAGAGCGCTAGCCTTCCAAGCTTGCTGTTGAGGGTTCGAGTCCCTTCGCCCGCTATCTTGAGAAAAACACTGGCCGGGCTCATGGCCGGCGTCAACAATCGACTCGGGTTGCGGGGTTGACCATCATTCAGATCATCCGGCTCATGAAAAAATGGTTGACGTGTATCGTTGCAATGCTTGTTTTGGCGTGCGCGGCGTGCGCGGCCGATGTGCCGCCATCGATTCCGCTCTGGGCCAACGGTGCGCCCGGCTCGGAAGGGAAGACCGGCCCGGAGGTCGGTAAACCCGATGGTCCGGAACGGGGATTCAGCAACATCACCAACGTACACAATCCGTCGATCATTCCGTATCTCCCTGAGAAGGATAAGGCCAGCGGCGTGGCGGTGATCGTCCTTCCCGGGGGCGGACATCGGAATCTGGCCATCGGGCATGAGGGGTACAACGTCGGCGAGTGGCTGGCCGGGCACGGCATCGCGGCTTTCGTCGTCAAGTATCGCCTGGCCCGCGAGCCGGGTTCCACCTACAAGATCGAGCAGGAGGCGCTGGCCGACACGCAACGCGCCATTCGCACCGTTCGCAGCCGCGCCAAAGAGTGGAATGTCAACCCGGATGCGGTTGGCGTCATGGGGTTCTCGGCCGGCGGAGAGTTGGCATCACTGGCGAGTATTCGGATGGATGGCGGGGTTGAGGGCGCCGCCGATCCGATCGATCGGTTTAGCGCCAAGCCGAACTTCCAGGCCCTGATCTATCCCGGCCAATCGGGAAAGATCCTGCCGATCAAGGACTCGCCACCGGCGTTTTTGGCGTGCGGGAATCTGGATCGGCCGGACATCTCCGAAGGCCTGGCGAATGTCTACCTGCTGTTCAAGAAGACTGGCGTGCCGGTCGAATTGCACATCTATGCGAAGACGGGCCACGGGTTTGGTGTTCAGTCCAAGAACCGCCCGCCCGTGAGTGAGTGGACGACGCACTTCCAGCAATGGCTGGGGAATCTGGGTTTCCAGGGGAAAGAGTAGGCGGGTAACCCGGCCGGAAAAACATTACGCAAATAATTCCTGCACGGGCTCAAATTTCATATATTTCGTACCGGACGCGGGCTCGACGTAATGGAAAGTCCGGCCGGACGGCGTGCTTTCAATCGTCTTGGTCCAATCAATCCCCATGGCCGAGTAAATGACGCAGGCGATGTCTTCCATGTAAATCGGCCGCTTCTGGGCCCATCCCGGTTCGACAATGGTCCCGCCCAGCGCGTCTGTTTTGCCAATGACCGCGCCCTTTTTCATTCCGCCGCCGGCGAACATCCCCGAATGCGCATGAATGTAATGCTCGCGGCCCTGTCGGGTCTCGCTGATCGGGCCGGGGGTCCGGCCAAATTCGCTCACGCAAACCACCAGCGTCTCGTCGAGCAGCGTTTTTCCCGGCGAATGAGAGGATGGTGTCGCGTCGAGATCGCGAATCAAACTTGAGAACGCAGCATCCAGCTCGCGAATCAGCACCGGGTGATTGCGCGAGTTCTCCTTATAGATATCCCCGTGATGGTCCCAGCCGCCGTGGCTGGCGAGGATAAAACGCGTCCCGGCATCCGCCTGGAACAAATTACGCGCCAGCACCAGTGAATTGCCGATCGCGCTGCTGCCATATCGCTTCTTATCCTCATCAGAGATGTTGAAAATCTTCGGCACGCGCGGATCGTTCATGATCGCCCACGCGCCGCGGTAATACTCGTGATAGTCGACAAAGCTGCGATCCAGGCCGGGCTGTCGTTGGCGCAGGGTAGAGTCCAGTTGCTGCAATCGCTCCCACCGTCGTGTCAGCGTCTGCGCCATCCCCTTCTGCGGCGCAAGCGATGGCGGGCCGTCGCCGATGGCAAGACTGAGCGGTCCAAACTCGGCTGAAAGAAATCCCTGGTTGATCAGCCCCGCCTGATTCCCGGCCATGTTCATCGCGATATAAGGCGGCAGCGAATCATCCGGCTTGCGCTCCTTGGCCAGTTCCTGACAAACCACCGCGCCAATCGCGGGAACCTCCTTCGCCAGGGCAAGGTTGAGCGGGTGCGCTGATTGAACGTAATACTGGGCCCGCCCGTGCACCGCATCCCACGCCGCCAGCGATCTGACAACGGTGATCTTGTCCAACACGCCCGGCAGGTTCTTCATGATCCCCGAAGGAAGCTTGAGGTCGCCGAATTGCTTGATTTCAAAATAGTTCGGCGTCCACGATCCCTCTTTGGCATCCAGCGAATCGACCTGGCTCATTCCGCCTTCGATGTTGATGAACAACACCTGGCGCGCGGTCGCCATGGGCTTGATTCTTTCGGCGGCCCACACGTTGTACGGGCGGAACGCGCCCAGAAAACCACCGACCAGGGACAACCCGCCGATCCGCAGCAATTCGCGGCGGTTCAGATGGGGGACATGATGTGTAATGCTTTTGTCGGCCACTGTTTCACCGTCTTCAGTAGTTAAAAATAAAGTCCAACTTGTTCAGCAGGCTCCACTGCAAATCCTCAGTACCTTGTTTCCGATCCGCTTCGAGCCACGTGATCGCCAGTTGCCTCTCCTGCGCCCGCGGCGGGCGCGATAGCGTTGCCAGATAAAGCTCATCCACAATGGCCGCGCTGGTTTTGTCCGATTTCACCAGTTGCTCGACACGGCTGTTGTTTTCCGCGCGGATGCGCTTGTTCACAAACGGACTGTTCATCAACGTCATCGCCTGGAGTATCGAACCTCCCGATTGCCGGTCAAACTGCTCGCGATTGGCCTGGCCGAAGGTACGAAGGATCGACTTGGCCTCCCCATCGCCGATTTCTTCCGGCGTGGGCGCTTCGGTCCAGAAGCGAAACGGCGGCAGATCGGTCTTGTAAACCATGTCCTTGTG
>JBGPEF010000537.1:0-4055 GCA_041482675.1 Tepidisphaeraceae bacterium
CCCTGGAAATAATGACCTGCCTTGACGCTAATTGGGGCCGGAGTCTTTGCTATGAAAAGTATCCGTAGCCCCGGATTTGCAGGGAGAATGTCGCGAAGGTTCCGCACCTCGCGCCCATCAACGATGATGTTCGTCGAGTTATCCGGCATCGACTCTCTTCCGAGTCTTCCTCATGTTATTTATCTAGACGGTGCTTGAAAGAGGCATTTTCAAAATACCATGGTTCTCCAGCAGTGTTTGCGAAATTGGCCGGGGTGGCTTCCGAGCACCGTTGAACGCCCTATGCTATGATTATGGTGGAGAACGCCTCATGGCCGTTACTTTTCAACTTCCGACCGAAATCGAAGCGACGCTTCGGCGGCAACTGGCCAATCTCGATCAGGCCGCCAAGGAAGCCCTTCTGGTCGAGATGTATCGTCAGCACAAGCTGACTCACCACCAGCTCGCCAAGGCGCTCGGCCTGTCTCGCACGGAAACCGACGGCCTTCTCAAGCGGCATGAAGTCTTCCTGGAGATGACGGCCCAAGACGTCGCCCGTGAAGCCGAGTCACTCCACCAGGCTCGGGACGACAACGGCCGCAAGCCGCGAGCCGCGGACTTGACGCCCGCGCAGCGCGCCGCGGCGTGGCAGGAAATGGTTGCCAAATGGCGCGATTGGGCTCGGGCTAATCTCCCACCCGGCCACGTTGTCGATGATAGCCGCGAAAGCATCTACGAGGGACGGGGTGAATGAGCCTGCTCGTGGACACTAACCTTCTAACGCGCATTTCAGAACCAGATCATGCTCAATATCCCGTCGCTTCGGACGCGATTAACACGCTGCTGGCCAATGGCGAAGTGCTGCACGTCGCTCCCCAGAATCTTTATGAGTTCTGGGCGGTCGCAACGCGGCCAGTCTCCAACAATGGCCTTGGCATGAGTATCGCTGAAGCGAAGACAAGAGTCGACGATTTCCTAAAAGTTTTCCGCCTGCTCTCCGACACACCGGATATCTTTCCAAATTGGCTTAAGCTGGTCACCGACCACGAATGTCGCGGGAAGACAGCGCACGACGCCCGACTAGCGGCCATCATGCACGTCAACCAATTGAAGCGCATCCTCACTTTCAACGCACAGGATTTCACGCGCTACACGACAATTGAAGTTTTGGCCCCAGAACAGGTAGGCCAGCGGAACAAACCGCCCATCCCACCGCCATAGAGGAATTTAAATGCCCTGGCTCTACCTCCTCCTCGCCGGCCTCTGCGAAATGGCCTGGCCTCTCGGCTTCAAATACACCAACGGCTTCCGCTCCAACTACCCCGCCATCGGCCTCACCATCCTCATCGGCCTGCTCAGCTTCTCACCTCCTCAGCCAGGCCACCTACAACGGCATCCCCATCGGCACCGCCGACGCCGTCTGGACCGGCCTGGGCGCAACCGGCACCGCCATCCTCGGCATCCTCCTCTTTAACGAACCCAAAAACCCCCTCCGCCTCGCCTGCCTCACCCTCATCATCCTCGCTGTCCTCGGCCTCAAACTCCTCTCCCCCACCCCTCCCCCCACACCGCCTTCCAACTCCCTCAACACCTCAACCCCCTGAAAATCCCCACCCACTCAATCTTAAAATTCCCCAAATTTTACCCGAACAATCTCATCCCAAAAACGTACTAAGGTGGGCCGGGCAGTCGCCGCGGCTACCCCGACATCCTTAAAGAAAGGGGGCGCCAATGTTCTGCTCTTCACCACCCCGCCGTATCTCAGGAGATTCCCTGCCCCCAGGCTTCACGTTTTACGTTTCACGTTTCACCCCCGATGTAACAAATGTAACAAATTGTAACACCCCAGCGACCCCTCCAGCGCCCCCAGCGCAACCAAATGCGACAGGATGCGACATCCCATCGAGTTTGATCGGCGTAAACCCGCGTTCATCCGCGGCCAGATTGCGCTTTTACAAAACGAACCCATTTCCCCCCGCCCATTCTCCTTCCCTCGTCCCTGATCCCTCGTCCCTCGTCCCTTTGCGTCGTTTCCACGTCGTTTCCCCGTCGTCTTCCCGTCGGTTCCCGGTCGGTTTCACGTCGGTTTTTGTCGTTTTCGGTCGGTTTTCCGTCGGTTTTTGTTCAACATTCTTGCCCCATGCTCTCCACAACCCCCGCTCCACACCGCATTTGCCAAAATCCGCCCCCAAAATCCCCCCAAAAACTTTTTCGCCCCCTACCCGCCCCCCTCATCCAGATACTTCAGCCGGATGTGCTCCAAAAACGTCCAGATCGTCAGATTCAGCGGTATCGCCAGCATCAACCCCGCCACCCCGAAAATCTTCCCCCACAAAACGACCGTGAACAGCGTGATCGCCGGATGCACGTTCACCGCCCCCTTCATGATCAGCGGCAGGATGACATACGCCTCCAGCGCCTGGATGCAACCCCACACCAGCAGCACCAGCCCCGCGGCCGCTCCGCTCTGGGTTGCGCCGGCGAACAAGGCCGCGATCACGCAGGCGATGGCCGGCCCGACCGTCGGCACGATCTCGGCCACCCCGGCCAGCAAGGCCAGCGGAATCGCCATCTTCAAGCCGATCACCGTGTATCCAATCATGGAGGCCGTGAAGACCACGGCCATGCCGGTCAGGGTGCCCACCGCCCAGGCCCGATACCTCGGCGCCAGATCATCCATGGCCGCCCGCAAAGCCGGACGATGCCGCTGCGGGAATATCCGCAAGATCGGCTTGATCAATCCATCCGGCGGCTCACTGATCAGAAAAATCGAGCCCACCAGCGTGAACGCCAGCGACAGCAGAATCCCCAGCACGATGTCGGCGGTTCGGGAGAAAACCACGCCCCCCTGGCCCGTCAAAAACCCACCCACCTTATCCACCAATCTTTCCACCGTCAGCGAGCCATCTTTCATCCCCAGATTCTGGCTCCAGCGCGCCAGCGACTGGTTCACATCCGCCTTGGTTTGCGGCCAATTGTCCACCGCATTTCCGATCGGCTTCTGGAGCGGCCAATACAGCAGAAAAGCAATCAGGCCGACGATGGCCACCATCCCCACCCCCAGCACCGCCACATCCACGCCGCGCGGCCCGGGGATCCAGTCCATCAGCGGCCGCAGGGTGCAGGCGATTATGCAGGCGGCCAGGACGCCGAGCACCACGGTGCTCACCGGGCTGAAGAAAAAGAGCACCAGGATGATCAGAATCAGCCACCCCGCCGGCGCAAGCCACACCGGCAGCAAACGGGGCGTTGCGCCATCACTGGATCGCGCCGCTGTTTCTATCGGGCGAGGTGCATTTTCGCGCGGGGGACCATCGGCCATGGAGCGAAGGATATGGCAGGGCGGCAAGGTGTGCCAGCCCGCGTGGTGGAGTTGAAGCTTGAAGACTTGAAGCTTGAAACGGCCGGGTGAGCTGGTTCCGTCAAAAAGTTTGGCAAGGGAGAAGCCGAAAATGGCGTTTTTGGGGCGATTGAGGGGGATTTGGGTTCGTTTGGTAGGTTTGTTTTTCCCCCGTGGCTTTGATGCAACCACAGATGTACAGAGACACAGAGAGGAAGCCTGGATTGTTGATGCAGAAGGAGTATTGGGGTTGAAAGGGGAGAAAAAAAGTTCGCGGAAGTGATTCTGGAGTGGGTTAGCGGAAGTTGGGCCGTGGCTTGGGGTTGTGGAGGGGATAGAGCAGGAAAATGCCAGAAAACCGGGGGAAAAGCGGTACTTTCCGGTACCAAAGCGGTACTTTTCGGTTCCTGAACGGTTCTTTGGGGGTGAAAGCGGGTCCGGGGGGATAGAAAGCGGTTCCCAGATTGAGGAATGGGAGTCGATGGTTGATGGTTGGTAGCTGGCGGGTGGGAAATGGGTTCGTTTTACGGCGGCAATACAACCGCGGAGACGCAGAGACGCGGAGGCGCAGAGAGATGGAGAGGCGAGATTCATTGGATAGAGGTGTCGATGACGCGAAGATGACGATTGGGAAACTATGCACACCGGGCCTCGCGGGGAGGCGTCTGATGGGGATCATTGTCCCAGTTGAGTAGCGAGCTCGATCGGGTGATCGGCTCCAAGACGCTTTTTTACC
>JBGPEF010000538.1:0-4049 GCA_041482675.1 Tepidisphaeraceae bacterium
AATCCGCCGATGAGAAAGCCGATGAAGCCAACCGTGATTACGACAGGGCCGGGGGTGATCATCGCGACGGCCACGGCGTCCAGGAATTGGCGCTCAGTCAGCCAGCCATACTCCTTTACCACGCCGCCGTACAAGAATGGCACGATGGCCAAGCCACTGCCGAAGACGAAAGCGCCGGCCTTGGTGAAGAAAAGAAAGACCTGCCAGAGAGTCTTGCTGCTCGCTGCCGGAATGCTCGGCAGCGCGGCCAGCGGCAGGGCAGTGAAGCTGGCGAGGGTCGCACCGCGCCGAAATATTTTCGGCGGAGTGCGCACCAGCCAGACCAGGACACCGGCCCCGAGGAACAGCCAGATGATCTCGGATTCAATGACCACAGTGACGGCAGCGCTGATGAGGTAGATCACCCACAGCAGCTTGTCCTTCCCAACGGACTTGACCGTGAGCTTGTAGGCGCTGAGGGCGATGATGCCGATCACGGCCGCGCCGATGCCATAGAAGACTGCCTGCATCCAGGGCAACCCGCCATAGGCGACGTAGGCCCAGCCCAGGGCGAGAACCATGAGGAACGAAGGAACGACGAACGCTATGCCGACGAGGGTGGCTCCGAGTACGCCGTAGTCCACGTAGCCGAGGTAGATCGCCAGTTGCGCCGCGAGTGGCCCCGGCATGAGTTGAGCGAGGGTCAGACCTTCCTTGTAATCGGCCTCGCTGATCCATTTTCGGCGCTCGACCAGATCGCGGTGCATGTAGCCGACAAGGGCGACTGGGCCGCCGAAGCCGATAGAGCCGAGCTTGAGCGCGTAGGCGATCAGCTGCGCGAGCGAGTAAGAAACAGCGCCGGTAGTTGACGATTCAGGTAGTGGGTCGCTGGAACTCGGCGTGTCATTGATTGTAACCACCGCTACATTCTACCCAATCGCCAAGAGAATTGCGACCAGAAGAGATCGCGGCGTAGCGGGAAATGAGAGGTTCTTGGGATGTAGTCGGACAGATTGTTTTGCGTGGCGAGGTGGTGGTGGAAGTGGGGCCCATTTGGTTTTCCTTTTAATGCGCGGACGCATTGGGGCTTCGCCCCCGTGCAACCCCCCAAAGGCAAATGCGGGGGGACGAAGGAACGGAAGGGGTTCAGGAGTGGAAAGGCGTGGCGCGAGGCGGGACTCGCTGCCCCTCCGGTGCCCGGTCATCACGGCCACTCGCAGGCGGACAGGTAGCGAGCTGCAGAGATGCGAAGAGTGTGGAACGATGAACATCGATTGTCATCGAGCACTCAGTTTGGACAGTTCCGGCTGATGCTGGTCCCACCAAACCTGAAATTCCGATTGGTTTTTAGGCGATGGGCTCATAGCGAAGATGAGGATGTTCAGTGTGTGGTCGCGATTGGGGTCGAGGATGATGTCGAGCCATTTTTCAGTTGTTGCATTGTCGGAATATGTGGCGAGGGTGTCGATAACCGTGGCGGAATTAAGAGGATCGATGTGCCGGCCGGGGCCGGCGCCGCAGCCCAGCGCGAGACTGGTTCGACTGTTGCTAAATGCGCCGACGAATTGATGCTGGTGGCCAACGCGAATTTGGTGCCTCTGGAGGACGATGCTCAGCGGAGTTGGATTTTGCGTGCGCGATCGACGGAAGGGGATCGAGGTGAAGGGAAGGCGATGCGCGCAGGTTTTTTCATAGAGGCCGCATTTGGTGCAGATTGAGATGGTGGTGTGAGTGTCGGGGGAGACGATTGTCAGCGCGACATAGCCGAGCACGATCAGGCACGCGCACACTTTCAGCCATTGTTTCCAATTGATCGGCCGGTGGCGGGAAGGGACAGCGTAGTCGAGATGTCGAGTCCGGGGATCCATTCAATTCATATTACGGCGTGTCCACGCCATTTGACGATGATCTACTCATACCGGAGGGCGTCGATGGGGTCGAGGCGGGAGGCGCGCCAGGCGGGGTAATAGCCGAAGATGAGGCCGACGGTCACTGATACGGCGACGGCGGCAATGATGGCGGGCCAGGAGGCGCTGGTGGGCCATTTGAGGAAGATGGTGAGGACAATCGAGGCGGTGCGGCCGAGGAGGATTCCGGCGATGCCGCCGGCGATGCAGAGGACGACGGCTTCGGTGAGGAACTGGCGGAGGATGTCGATGGCTCGTGCGCCGACGGCCATGCGGAGGCCGATTTCGCGGGTGCGCTCGGTGACGGAGACGAGCATGATGTTCATGATGCCGATGCCGCCGACGAGGAGGGAGATCAGGGCGACGCAGAGGAGCAGGCGGGTCATGACATGGGCGGCGGAGGCGAGGGCCTCGGAGATTTCGGTGAGATTTCGGATGCGAAAGTCGTCGGGGTCGCCATCCGGGAGGCGGTGGCGCTCACGGAGAATCTGGGTGATCTGTTTGATGGCGACGGGGACCTGCTGCGGGGAGTTGGCCGAGACAAAAATATCATCGACGTCGGAGAAGCGGGAGAGGAGGGGCATGTCGGCGGCCTGAATCAGCGATCGTTGGGGGTATAGCTGCACCTGCTGCGAGGGGTAAACCTGGCTGAGCGAATCGACGCGGGCGAGTGAGGCGGCGGCAGCGGGCGGGTTGACGGCCTGTCTTGCGCCGGCGATGCGGAACTTGACGGTGGTCCAGGGTGCGAGGATGTAGTCGTCCTGGTCGCGGCCGGACATGTTGACCCCTTTGCGGGTGAGGACGCCGATGACCAGTACGCGGACGGTTCCGATGCGAATTTCCTTGCCGAGCGGGGATTGTCCCTGGAAGAGCTCACGGACGATGGTCTGGCCGACGAGGCAGACGCAGGCAGCGCTGCGGACGTCGCGTTCGGTGAGGGGCTCGCCTTCCTGGAGGGAGGACCAGTTGCGGACGATGAGGAATTCGGGAGTGGTGCCGAGGATGTTGGAAGGGGACCAGTTGCGGTTGCCGTAGACGACCTGCATGCGGCAATCGACGGCGGGGGCAGCGCAGCGAACGGCGCTGCACTCGAGGGCGATGGCGTCGCAGTCGGCGGGGGTGAGGGTCATTTTGCCGCCGCTTCCGGAGCTTGCGCCGGCCTTGACGGCATCGCTGGGATCGATCTGGACGACATTGGCGCCGATGGAGGAGATGGTCTGCTGGAGGGCGCGGGAGGAACCCTGGCCGATCTCGACCATGGTGATGACGGCGGCGATGCCGATGGTGATGCCCAGGCAGGTGAGGGCCGAGCGCAGCGCGTTTCGCCGCAGGGCCTGGAGGGCGGTTTTGGTTGTGCGAAAGGCGGATCGCATCGGGTCGGTCGTTCCTGTCTTAGGTCGTGATTCAGTACACGATCATTCGACCATCGGGCGGCTGGCCATCCCAGCCGCAGGGGAAGCGGCCCTTGAGATACCAATAGGCGAGGCCGCGATAAGTTCCAGGGGGGAGGATATCGCAATATTCGTGTTCCATGCAGTAGTGCAGAATGTCCCACTGCACGCAATTTTCAAATTCAAGGGGTAGGCGATTGGCCTGGCGGACGGCGGCGACCTTTCGCTCGACTAGGGGTACGGTGGCGCGTTTGACCTCATCCATGACCTGCTTCCATTCGTGAAAGCGAGTTTCGGAGGCGCGATGGATGGTGGCGCGGGTGCGATTGACGGAATCGAGCCGCAGTTGTTCCCATTCATCGGAGGAGCAGTGGGCGACGGCGGCTTTCCAGGAGGAGAGGACGACGATGCGCTCGTGGGGGACTTTTTCGCCGACGTGGGCGAACCATTCGATGGCGGTCAGCTCATCCAGGGCTACGATCGTCGAGGGCTGCACGAATAACCTTACATCAACTTTGGAAAAATTCTTACGCCCCTACGGGGCTTTTTGTTGGTCGGAAACAAACCCCGGGCTCGCGCCCGGGGCTACTATCTGTCGCCCCTTGCGGGGCTAAGAAATATTACGTCGTCGCGGGGTTGGGTTCGACGGGGAAACCGCGGGGGGAGAGGATGTCGGCGAGGTCGGACTCTCGTTCGCGGACTTGCTGGATGTAGGCGGAGGTGCCGAGCAGCCAAGTGATGGGGGCGAGGAGCCAGCCGATGATCAGGCCGC
>JBGPEF010000539.1:0-4036 GCA_041482675.1 Tepidisphaeraceae bacterium
AAATCGAAAAACAATTCGGCAAAGGCGCGGTGATGAAGCTGGATGGGCAGGCGCGATCGCCGATTGATGGGATTCCCACGGGCTCGCTCAGCCTCGATATCGCCCTGGGCGGCTTTGGCGTGCCGCGCGGCCGGGTGCTTGAGATATTTGGCCCTGAGTCGTCGGGCAAAACCACACTCACGCTGCACATCATCGCCAGCACTCAACAACTTGGCGGCGTGGCGGCGTTTATTGACGCGGAACATGCCCTCGATCCTTCCTGGGCCAAGCGGCTGGGGGTTCGCCTCGATGATCTGCTGGTTTCCCAGCCGGACACGGGGGAGCAGGCGCTGGAGATTTGCGAGCTGCTGGTTCGCTCGAATGCGGTGGATGTGATTGTCATTGACTCGGTGGCGGCACTGATTCCGCGGGCCGAGATTGAAGGGGAAATGGGGGACAGCCACGTTGGGCTTCAGGCGCGGTTGATGAGCCAGGCGCTTCGCAAGCTCACGGGGGCGATTTCCAAGTCCAAGTGTACGGTGATATTCATCAACCAGATCCGCGAGAAGATCGGCGTGATGTTCGGGAATCCCGAGACAACCCCGGGCGGCCGGGCGCTGAAGTTTTATGCCTCGGTCCGCATCGACGTCCGCCGCACCAGCACGATCAAGGAGGCGGAGACTTCGGTTGGCGCACGCACGCGCGCCCGCGTGGTGAAGAACAAGATCGCCCCACCCTTCCGCGATGCGGAATTTGACATCATGTTCGATCGGGGCATCAGCTATGAAGGCGACCTGATCGACCTGGCGGTTTTGGCCAACGTCGTGGAGAAGAGCGGCGCCTGGTACACCTACGGCCCAACCCGCCTCGGCCAGGGGCGGGAGAATTCCAAGCAGTTTCTTTTTGACAACAAGGATGTGGCTGAGGAAATCCGCCAGAAAATCCTCGCCAGCCGGGGGATGATCGACGCGAAGAAGGCGATGGATACGCCGATGGAAGAGATGGTGGGGGCGGAGGCCTGATGCAAATATCGCGCTGCGATCGAATTCCAGGGGCGAGGCCTGCCTCGCCCCCTTTTCTTTGCGCGTGATATAATATCGCACACGGAGACTCACATGCGTCTGACACTCAGTCCTGCTACCGAGCAATTCATCCGGCAAATGGTAAAAAGCGGTCAATACCTCAATCCAACGCACGTGGTGGAAGCGGCGGTCGCGACTTTGAAGCAGTACGATGATTTTCCGCCGGGGGAATTGGAACGATTTATCGCAGAAGGGGAGGCCAGCGGTTACCTCGATGGCGCCACTGCCCTTAAGAAACGACGAGCGCGGCGGGCGGCAGGCCGCAGTAGCAAGCGATGAGAGCCTACTTTTTCCTCCTTTCATCTCGTTCTCTTCTCTTCCTCCGCTGTTTCGCTAACCAGTAAACCGCGCCCGGCGTGGCCTCCCACGGTTTGAGCAACTCCAGCGCGGTGACCACCGCCTCATCTTCGCTGCCGGGGCGGAAGCTGGGAGGCGGCGCGGCGGGGAGGTCTTTTTTCTTGAGCAGGTATTGCGGGACCATTCCGTTGGCTTCCATGGCGTCGGCCAGTTCCTTGCGGGCGGCGTTGGTGTCGCCTTCTTTGCGGAAATGGATCAGTGCTTTTGCGTAGCCCCACAGGGCGGAGTGGTCGTCGGGGAATTTGGCGATTAGCGCCTCCAACTCTGGCTGGCGGTTCAATTCGAGGAGGCTGGAGATCAGGCGATAGCGCGCGGCCTGGTGATCGGCGGGATTGAGGCGGATCATTTCCTCAAATTGCTCGGCGGCCTGGGCGGGCTGGTTCATGGCGCGCAGGCATTCGCCCAGGCCCATTATGGCCCGCATGAAGGGGCGGGTTTCGATGAGGCGCCAGAAATTGCCGACGCCGGTCTCCCAGGTTTGGGGTGGGATCCTATTTCGGCCGGCTTCGACGGCGCGTTCGAAGAGTGGGCGCATCTTGTTCAGGTCGCGCTCGCGGTAGGCCATGGCCAGGTGGGCATCAGGGCAGTCGGGACAGATTTCCAGGGCCTGTCGCAGGAGTTTGAGCCGCTTGCGGCCGCGGGCCTCGGCGGCCTGATCGACCAGGTCCTCGGCCTGCATGAGCGGGGTGATGGGGGCCGCGGGTTGATTGGATTTTTCCAGCTCCTCGCGGAGGAATTGCTCGGCCTCCTGGGGCGTGGCGAATTCGCGATCGACTTCGACACTGTTGAGACGGGTCAATGCCCGTTCCATTTCGCGGCGCTGCGCCGCGGTGGGCCCACGAGGGACGCCAGTCGGCGGAGTGGGCATCTCATCCAGAACTGCCGGCAGGGCCAGTGTGAATTCCATCTCGCCATCGGCGGTGGCAACTTTTTTGGTCCAGCGGCCGCGATCCAATTCTTCTTCGCCGGTTGCCGCCAGGGCCCGCATGATTCCCTCGATGTAGGAAAGGGTTGTCGCATCGGGCCGTTGAATCTTTGCTTGCGCGGAATCGTTTCTGGCGGCAACAGGGTAGACGTTTGGCCCGGCAACAGGAAAGCCGTCATCCTCCCAATAATCGGCATCGCTCAGAGGCATGGCCATGATGGGGCCGAAGGTGATGGCCCAGAGGCCGCCGTGCTTGCGGTGGAATTTGCGCATGTCCGTCGCTTGCTCGAGCTCGACGTGCTGAGCGAGAGAGCGAAAAAAGGCCAGGCCAAAGGCAGCGCCGCCAGCGCCCATGATGGAAATATGACTCAGCTCCTCGCGCGGGGTCGGTGATTCGACGCGGATGAGGTCTTCGTCGGTCAGGTATTGCCAGGGGGCAGCGCGATGGAAATCGGCGGCGGCCTCGGCGAAGGATCGAAGGCGCTGGGGCGACACATCGGTGTCTTTGGGGAAGCTGGCGGCCGAGGTGGCGGCGAGATTCCGCCGCATGTGCTGGATGACGTTGTCGATGCCGGGCAGATCGGGCTCGACGGTCACTTCGATTTCGCCGGCCAGCTCTTCTCGCAGATAACTGGCGAGGGACTCGTCGGCGACGGCGATTTTATCCGGCCTGACGCCGGCCATTCCCTGGCCGCCGCCGCCTTCGCCGGCCATGGCATCGAGGAGCATGGCGGGATTGCGCTCGGATGGCTTGCGGAGGGCGCTGGTGTTGATCTGGCCTGATTTCATGCTGAACCAGACGGCGAGGATGGGGCGGACGGGGGATTGGCCTTCTTCGACGACCCATTGGGGGACGCGGATGATCGCGCCTTGCCAGATTTCGCCCCGGCTTTTTCGCAGGCGGCGGATGCGGTCGATGTGCGGATAGGGCATGGCGCAATCAGACATGGAACGGCCGGGGGAATCAAGGTTGGAAATGCCCGGCTTGCCGCCGGCGATGGTGTGGACTTTCCTTTTGCAGGCGGTTCGTGAATAATCCGAAACTCTTTATGACGTCACAGGAAATACGGCAGCAGTTCATCGATTTTTTCGTCAAGAAGCACGGCCATCGGTTCGTGCCCAGCAGCCCGGTGGTGCCGCTGGATGATCCGACGTTGCTGTTTGCCAATGCGGGGATGAACCAGTTCAAGCCGATTTTCCTGGGGGCGGAGAAGCGGGAGTATGTCAGGGCGGCCAATACGCAGAAGTGCATTCGGGCGGGGGGGAAGCACAACGATCTCGATGATGTGGGGAAGGACACTTATCACCACACGTTTTTCGAGATGCTGGGGAACTGGTCGTTTGGGGACTATTTCAAGAAAGAGGCGATCACCTGGGCTTGGGACTTGCTGACGAATGTGTGGAAGCTGGACAAATCACGGCTGCACGCGACGGTGTTCATGGGGGACGCGGCCGAGGGGCTGGAGAAAGATCGGGAGGCAGAGGAGATTTGGAAATCCGAAACGGACATTGATCCGAGCCACGTGCATCTTGGAAATAAGAAGGACAATTTCTGGGAGATGGGGGAGACGGGGCCGTGCGGGCCTTGCAGCGAAATTCATATTGATTTGACGCCGGATAAATCGGGCGGGCGGCTGGTCAATGCGGGTGATGCGCGGGTGATGGAGATTTGGAATCTGGTGTTCATCCAGTT
>JBGPEF010000540.1:0-4031 GCA_041482675.1 Tepidisphaeraceae bacterium
CGCTGTTCGCCTTGCTGCTCCCATCATCAAACCCATCCCCATCCTTATCCAAACGTACCATCAACTTTTTCAGCGTCGTTCCCCCCAGCAACATCGCTGTATTCGCCGTGGCAAAACTCCCATCCGGCAAAACAGCCGTAATGGTCGGCACCGGCGCAACCGCCAGCGACAACGGTTTCAGCGTCGTCTTATCTTTCTTATTCGCCTCCGCCTGCGTCCCATCGAACGCATCGATCGTCCTGTTCAGATTCGAATCAGCCGAAACCGAATACCCGCGCTGCCCCTTGCGCTTCCCCAGGTTCTTCTTCACCGTCTTCGCATCGTTCGCATTAACCCGCCGGTCCCCATTCACATCCCCCGCCAGAAAAATATTTACCGAAAACGCCCCGCTCGTGTTCCGCTCCGACGCCACCACCAGCTTGTATTTCCCCGCCGAAAAATCCGCCACCGCCAGACTCTGCTTCTTCGACGCCAGCCCCGCATTCGTGAAAATTGGCGCAACCAATCGATTTCGCGAATCGAAGATCTGCACCACCGCAGGATCGAGCCTGCTCCCCGCCTCCGCCACCACCTGCACCCCCAGCACCGCCTTCCCCCCCTTGAACCTGAAATTGCTGCTTGAAAAATTGATTGGAATCGTCACCGACGAGTGCCCCCCGGCCACCACCCCCTCGAATTGCGCAAACACATTTGCCGCCGCCGTCCCCGCCGCCAGCAACACCCGCTCCTCCATCCTCTCCACCAGCGCGGGCAATCCAAAACCGCGCCCGCCCGCGCGATATGCACATAACCCCGCGCGCTGCCGGAACAAAGGCCGCTTCCGCATCTCTCCACTCCCTGTTTTCTTTGATCTGCCCGGTTTTGAGGTGTGAGTTTCGCCCACTCCCCGCGCATCTCCGCGCGGCACCTATGCATCACATATTACGCTTCCCCCCCTCCCCCGCAAAGCCAAAACCCTCCGCGTCTCCCGTACGCCGGGATATGCTGGACATCTCATGCGTAGCTCCGGCTGTGCCGGACATCCCCCCGATGTTAAAGTATATTTCGCATGTCCACGCGACCACTCCTCATCCTCCAATCCCTTTTCCTCCTCCTCCCCACTTCCCCCACCTTCGCCGCCGAAACAATTGCACCTTCCTACCTCGACACCGTCCGCCGCTACGCCGACACCATGATCGACCATGGCCGCGATACCTTTGGCCCCATCAAATCCGGCCTCCTCCTCAGCGCCCTCGACCGCACAACCTTCTCACCCCTCACTATCCGCCCCGCTCCTCCCGCCGGCATCCGCCGCGGCGATCGCCCCGGCCAACCCTGGAGCGCCATGACCGGCGCCAATCCTCACCTCGATGAAAACCTCCTCCGCATCCTCTACACCCTCACTCCCATCACCAATGATTCCAAATACGCCAAAGTCGCCGACGAAGAACTCACCTGGTTCTTCAAAAACACCCTCTCCCCCAAAACCGACCTCCTCCCCTGGGGCGAACACCTCTCCTGGGACACCGTCGCCGACAAACCCATCTCCGGCGGCGAAGAATCCATGCACGAATTCGCCCGGCCATGGGTCTTGTGGGATCGGTGTTATGAGTTAGCGCCGGACGAATCGAAACGCTTCGCCCTGGGCCTGTGGAACCATCAAATCGCCAATCAAAAAACCGGCGGCTTTGATCGCCACGCTCCCTATTTCGAGCACGGTCCCGTTGACGGCAAGGATTTCCCCCGCCACGCCGGCTTTTACATCCTGACCTGGGGCCATGCCTACAAGCACACCAAGGATGAAACCTTTCTCAAAGCCATCGAAGCCCTCGTCGCCCGCTTCGAGCGCAAGCGGGTGCAAAAAGATGGAACGATGGCCGGCACGATCGGTCCGCTCGATTGCGAAAGCGCGGCAAGCCTCGTCCCCGATCCACTCGCTTCTCGTCTGCGCGCTTTTGCCGCAAAAGAAGATGACCTGATCCTCCCCGACCTGCAAAATCCCAAATCGCCTCAGCCGCCCCTCTGGCAAAACGGTTACAGCGCCAGCACCCAGGCCTCCACCGCCATGTTCTGCCTGGCGCGCTATGAACAGACGCAGAAAAAAGCCTACCGCGATCTGATCATCGCCATCGCCGACAAATACATCGACTCATGTCCTGAAGAAGACGTCGACGCCTGGCCCATGTCCTTTGGCCACGCCATCAGCACCGAACTGGCCGCGTATCGGTTCACCGAAAATAAAAAGTACCTCGACCAGGCGCAACGGCTCGCGCGTCTGGCCATCGCACTCTACTGGCAGGACAATCCCCTTCCCCGCGCCAGCTTGAAAACCGGCCACTACGAAGCCATCACCGGCCCCGATTCCCTCGCGCTCTCCCTGCTCGAATTGCACGCGACCCTCAACAAATTGTCGATCCCGATTCCCTCCAACACCATTGACCGATGAAAAACGTTTCCCGACTCATCCTCATCCTCGCACTCGCCCAATTTGCCCGCGCCGCCGATGTGCCCAAATCGCCATACATCTCCATCGTGTACCGCTATGCCGACACGATGCTGAAAACCCAGTCTGATCTGCACCCATACGACCAGAATCTCCTTCGCATCCTCTACACGCTCGGCGAGCTGTCTGGAAAACCGATCTACCGCGATGCCGCCGATGCCCAGCTCAAATGGATTCTTCAAAATCAGCCCCCCATTCCCGGCAAATCCCGGCCTCGACCCTGGATGCTCTGGGACCGCTGCTGGCAACTCGATCGTGAACGCACCATGGCAATCTGCCGCAGCGCTTCGCCTCCCGATTCTCTTCTCGAATGCGGTTTCTTCATCCGCATGCTCGCGGCCGCCCAACCACAACCCGACAGCGCCATCCTGAGTGATTCCATCGATGCGACAATTCTCAAATGTCAGGGAATGAAAGGTGACGCCGTCGCGCGCCTGTCACTGGCGATTGATAGCGGCGGGGGGGCAACGCGTCTTCCCGAGCCATTGGCCAGCAAGCTTCGCGCGCTCGCGCAAGATCAGGACCAGGCGTTTCTCACTGAAGTCCAACAGTTGCTCGAAAAATCCCCGCACTGGCAATCCCGCCCCGACCAGAAATCCACCGCCATGATCGCCATGATGTGCGTCTCGCGCTACGAAAACACCGGCAACATTAAATATCGCGACCTGATCCACGCCGCCGCCGATCTTTATCGCGATAGCCCTCCCCCCGAGGATGCCGAACTCTGGCCCATGACGTTCGGCCACGCCATCGGCCTCGAGCTGGCGGCCTGGCGCTCCGCATCGCGCCGGGAATATCTGGATGCCGCCATCAAGCTCGCCAATCAAGCGGTGAAAAAATTCTGGAACGACAATCCACTCCCACGTTCCACCACCACCAATCCAAAATATGACACAATCACCGGCGCCGACACGCTTGCCCTTTCCCTCCTCGAGCTGCACCTGAGCATTCTTCACATCACCGCCGTACGCTGCCCCCCGAACACGATCGACCGCTAAAACGTGGCATGGGCGCCCCGCCCATGATCTGGTCTGGGGTGGCATGGGCATGTGCACTCACATGCCCGCGCTCCTCGACGTTTCAAAATCCCGCGACATATTCTTTCTTGCCCCGAACCCCCGGCCTCACGCGATACAGCGCCCCGCCCTGCCCCTTCGCTTCCGCTCGATATCCAGCCGGCGCCAGTTCACTCGGCCAGGCCTCGGCCGCCGTCGTGATGTAAAGCTCGTCCATCTCCCTGCCGCCAAACGCCACGCTCGAAGTTTGAATGGATGGCACATCGACCCTCCGCTGCACCTTCCCTTCCGGATCAAACCGCAGAACCTTCCCGCCATACCAGAACGCGCACCATACATGATCCTCACTGTCCACCGTCAACCCATCCGGCAGCCCATCCTCCCTCTTCATCTGCGCAAACACCCTCTTCCCCGCCAATCTCCCGCTCTCCAAATCAACGCCATACGAATAAATTCTCCGCAGCGCTGAATCCGCAAAATAAAATGTCCGCCCATCCACACCAAACCCCATCCCATTCGCCAGCTCCACCCCC
>JBGPEF010000541.1:0-4028 GCA_041482675.1 Tepidisphaeraceae bacterium
CAACGAAGCCCCCTACATCTCCACCCTAAAAAAAACTGGCGACCGCTATGACCTGGCCGGCTACGGCTATTTCCGCGACGAGCAGAATTATCCGGCACTCAAACCTCCCTGGGGCCTGCTCACCGCCATCAACCTCAATACCGGCGACTTTGCGTGGCAAATTCCCCTGGGTGAATTTCCCGAGCTGACGGCCAGGGGCATTCCGCCCACCGGCACCGAAAACTTCGGCGGCACCATTGTCACCGCCGGCGGCCTGGTATTTATCGGCGGCAGCAAGGACGAGAAGTTTCACGCCTTCGACAAGAGCGATGGCAAACTGCTCTGGGATTACAAACTCCCGGCCGGCGGATACGCCACCCCCTGCACCTATTCGGTGAATGGCAAGCAATACGTCTGTATCGCCGCCGGCGGCGGTGGCAAACAGCGCACGAAGTCGGGCGACAGTTTTGTGGCGTTCGCGCTGCCTTGAAATGCGGGCGGCGCGAAATGTGAGGGCTTTTTCTGCGGGAATGATCGGATTTGGCCGAATTGTAATTAGGCATGCTCCGCCTCGCCGCGTTGCATGCGCGGAGGATTGCGCATGGGCATCTTTTGTTGGAGGGTGCTGGCCGCGGCGTTGGGAGCTATCGCGATGATTACCGGACCTGCGTTCGCGGCTCAACCGCCATCACTCAATGTGATGACCATCAACATGCAGCACAAGGACCGCCCCCACGAGCTTAAGGTGATGGCGGATTACCTTCGTGGCAATCTCGATCGGGTCCCCGATTTCATTCTTTGTCAGGAAGTGGTTTTTGGCCGCGATGAGATCATGGCCCCTGACACGGCTGCCGTCCTTGCGCGTGAGCTGGGCTACAGCTCCAGGGGCACCAAGCGCAAGAGCGACAGCGAGGGAGTCGCCATCATCAGCCGCTTCCCATTCCTCTTTTACGATGAGCTGCACCTCAAGGCACAAACCTCCCCGCTGCTCCTCGGCTTTAATCGTGTCAGCGTCATGGGCGAATTCTTCGTCCCCAAAATTGGCCGCGTGCGCGTGGTGAACGTTCATTTGACCAATTGGGAATTTGAGCATCGCATCCGGGCCAGGCAGGTTGCGGAGACCATGAAGTGGCTTCAGGACCGCCAGGCCAAAGTGCCCGCCGCGGTCACCTTTTTTGGCGGCGATTTCAACTCCAGGCGCCATTGGAACGAGATGAAGCCATTGGATGAATTGCCAACCGGAAAGACGCTGGCTTTTGAGGATTTCAACACCACCAGCCCCACCATGGGCTCCCCCGGGAGTCCTCGCAAACGCATCGACTTCATTTTCGCGGCCACGGGCGGAAGGCTGACGTTCGGCAGCGAAAAGATCCTCTTCAAGGATAAGTTGACCGATGGCGATTCCAGCTTTCACCTGTCCGATCATTGCGCGGTATTGCACCACTACGACCTCAAAGGCAACGGGCCAACGCAACTGAGCAGCCTGCCGCAGGACTGATCGAAAAACTTGGAGCAGCCCTTCATTTGCCGTAGATTTGCGGCATGCAAAACATACTCGGGGCAACCGTTCTGACCGTTTTCTTCACCGTCGCTCCCGCCTTCGCCGAGCAACCCCCGCCGACCGCCTGGGTCAACATCTCCGACCCGATCGTCAAACAACTCACCGATGCCGGCAAAAAAATTGCCTGGCCTGGCCAAACCGCCGGTGTCGCGGTCGATTCCGCCACCGGCGACGCCTACATGATCATTCCCGACCAGGGCATCTGGAAAAGTTTCGATCGCGGCACAACTTTTTCCCGCGCTGACAACGGCGAGATTGGCGGCCGCTGCGAAACCGGCTATTCCATCAACATCGATCCCGCCGGCGGCGGCCGCCTGGCCTGCTTCATGCTCGATGGCAAATGCGCGATGACCCTGGATGGCGGCAAGACCTGGCAGCCTTTCAAAGGTGTCGGCCGAAATTGGGATTTCGCCGCCGTCGATTGGAGCCAGGCCGAGCCCAAAGCCATTTTCGCCGCGCGGCACGAATCGGGCGGCGAAATGTACTACAGCAACGACGGCGGCAAATCGTGGAAGCAGATCGACAAGGATCTTAAATACACAGCCGTGGGAATCTTCGACGAAAACATTCTCCTGACCACCAAAGGCGATGGCGTCCTCCGCAGCAGCGATGCCGGAACGACTTGGGAAAAAGTTTCCGACCTCCAGCCGGTGGGGCGGGTCATGCGGATTTTTAAGAACACCGCCTATTGGATCGCCAAGGATGGCCTGATCATCAGCACGGACAAAGGCAAAACCTGGCAGAAGCAGGGATCGCCGGTCGAAGCCGGGTGGGGGCCGTATTTCAGCGACGATGAAAAACATTTCGTGGTCGTCGGCCGCAAAGGCTTCATCGAAACCCGCGATGGGGGCACAACCTGGACCCCCGCCGCTCCGCTGCCGCCGGTGAAGGAGTTTGATGATCGCCGACCCGGCTGGTTTCTGAATGTCGGCTGGGATCCCAAAGGCGATGTCTTCTACGCTTCGCGAATGGGATTTGCCACGTACAAGCTCCAGCGCCGGTAGGGGCCAAGTCATGCCCATCTGCCCGCTCTGCAATCGCCAGCTCAAGGAGGAATTCTTCATCGAGTCCGGCGGCCGCCTCGTCTGCATGGAATGCTATCTCGAGCAGCCGGCCGGCAGTCTGCCAATGGATGCTGAAGATGAGCCTGAGCCAGCCGGTGCTTCCGAGAATCCGTTTGCGCAAGTGTCTCAGGAACCCGGCATCTGTAGCATCTGCGGCAAGGAAACCGAGGCCGACGAACTTTCCGAGCTCGATGGCGAGCCCGCGTGCCTCGACTGCATCGCCGAAGCCGGCGTCTTGAACGTCAACATCCCCCTCGAGCAGATCGCCGCCGCCAATCATCCCGCCAAGCCTCATCCCACGCCGCGCCGCAGGAAGATTCTCGGCCCGCTTCTTGGCGCGCTGCTCACGCTCGCCATTCTCGCCGGCGGTGGCTTCTATATCTGGCATATCCGCCATCGCGACGACACTCTCCGAAAATCCGCGACATCGCTCAAAGCCGAAGGCGATACTCTGGCCCGCGCTGGCAGGCTCGAAGATGCACTGGCGCGCTATGAAGAGGTCACGAAGCAATTGCAGGGCAAACCCATCGACGCCGCCGATCTGGTTGAACTTTATCACCAGACCGAAAAAGCCGCGGCCGCGCCTTATCACAAAATCATCCTCCCCAAATTGGAGCGCGTGGAAGCGATGCTCCTCGCGGGCCGGGATGAGGAAGCCCGCGGTCAATTCCGCGAATTGGCCGGCTACATCAACCGCCACACCACGCAGCCGGAGCTTTCCGTTCGCCAGCGAATCGATCACGTCACCGATCAGCTCAAGATTCCCCGCATCGCCAAAGCGAACTGGCGGAACGAAACGCCCGCGGTGGTCATCGCGCCGACGATGAAATCGCCGACTCAACCTCCTGAAGATCCGCTCGCCATCTCACAGAAGAATTTGCCCCAGCCCGGCAATTCGATTTCCAAACCAACTCCATCGATTTTCCAACCCGGTCCCATTACCCCACCTCGCCCTGCTCTCACCCCGGTGAAGCCTGTTGTGCCGGTCTCCGTCCCCGATCCCGCCTCTCAGGCGCGAGCCGAAGAGCAAATCCGCTCCCGCTTCGCCGACAAATACGCCCAGCGCGATCCTCTTGCCCGCCGCGCCCTCGCTCATCTTCTCTTGATCACCGCCGAAGAACCGGCCGCCGACGCCAGCGCCAGATTCGTCCTCCTCCGCGAGTCCCACGACATCGCCGTGCGCGCAGGCGACGCCCGGATCGCCCTGGCCGCCGTCGATGAGATGGCCAGATACTTCGTGATTGATGACGTCGAGATGCGCGTGAAAACCCTGGCCGAAGCAGCCCAGAATTCCTTTAGCGCTGAGACAAGCGAATCTGCTGCGGAAACCGGCCTCGCTCTCGCCGACCGCATGCAGAACGAGAATCATTATGACGAGGCCTACCGCTGTGCCGTCATCGCCAACACCGCCGCCCAGCGATCCC
>JBGPEF010000542.1:0-4020 GCA_041482675.1 Tepidisphaeraceae bacterium
AATGGGGAGAAGCCGGTGCCGCGGCTGCCGGCGCTGCCTTATCCATCGGCGGGATTGCCGGGGTATCGGAATGTGAATCCGCGGGAGATGTATGAGGAGCCGCCGGGGTTGCCGTGGGATAATTCCAATTCGCAATATGGGTTGCTGGGGGTGTGGTCGGGGGCGGAGGTGGGGATTGAGGTGCCGGCCAACTATTGGACGATTGTGGATCAACACTGGAAACGGTGGCAACTGGGCACGGGGGAGTGGGAATATGATGGGACGGAAAAGCGCGGGTATTACGCGATGACGGTGGCGGGGATCGCGTCGTTGTTTATCACCTATGATTTTGTGGAAGCGCCGGCACTGGGGGCGTCGGTGGGGCGGGAGCCGTTTTCGGCGAATCTGGCGGCGGGGTTGAAATGGCTGGAGATGGGGGAGAATGCGATCAATGTGGAGCAGGGGAAGGTTTATTATCGCGGGTACAACCTGTTTGGATTGCAGCGGGTGGGGAGGGCGTCGGGGTTGAAATATTTGGGAGGGCATGACTGGTATAAGGAGCTGGCGGGGGCGGTAGTGGCGAAGCAGTGGCCGAATGGGGCGTGGGGAAGGCAGGAGACGGGGGAGAATGCGATCATCGATACGGCGTATACGCTGCTGTTCCTGGCAAGGGGGCGGCATCCGGTGATGATGAACAAGCTGCGGTTTGATGGTTACTGGAACAATCGGGCGCGGGATCTGGCGCATCTGACGAACGTGGCCAGCAGGGAATTGGAGAGAGTGGTCAACTGGCAGATTGTCTCGAGCGAGCGGGATTGGGCGGATTGGCTGGATTCGCCGATTCTTATGATGTCGAGCCATGCCGCGCCGAAGCTGAAGGCGGAGGATTATGCGAAGCTGCGGGCTTATGTGGATGCGGGGGGGATGATTTTCACGCACGCGGACGCGGGGAGCATGAACTTCAACACGTTCGCGGGGGAATTGGCCAAGAAACTGTTTCCGGAATATCCGATCGCGAATCTGCCGCAGGATCATGAGATTTATTCGATTCAATATCCGATGAAGACCAGGCCGCAGCTCAAATATGTGAGCAATGGGTCGAGGATTTTGATGGTGCATTCGCCGACGGATTTGACGACGGCGTGGCAGGTGCGGGATTTGAGCAAGCGGCCGAATTTTGAGCTGGCGATTAATCTGTTTGTGTACGCGAGCGGGAAGACGGAGCTGAGGAATCGGCTGAATTCGCCGTATATCGCGGCGGTGGAGGGGAAAACGGTCCGCAATGTTCGGATGGCGCGGGTGAAACATGGGGGGAACTGGAATCCGGAGCCGTATGCGTGGGAGCGATTTTCGAGATATCTCAAGCAGCAGACGGGATGGACGATGGAGGTGGTTGTGGCGGAGGCGGGGCAATTGAAGGTTGAGAATAATTCGATGGCGCATTTGACGGGGACGGCGGAGTTGAATCTTTCGGATTCAGAGGTGAGCGGGCTGCGAAATTATGTTGAGGGTGGGGGGACGCTGATCATCGATGCGTGTGGAGGGTCCGGATTGTTCGCACAGAGCGTGGGGGCGGTTTTGGCGCGGGGGATTCCGCAGGGGCGGTCGCAGGGGGTTGCGGCGAGTGATCCGATGATGCGAGCATCAGCGCCGGGGATGGAGGAGATTGGGCAGGCGGTGCTTCGGCCTTATGCGGAGCAGCGGCTGGGGAAAGGGGCGGGGAGAATCGAGCAGATGCAGGTTGGGAAGGGGAGGATCATCATTTGCGGGATTGATTTTAGCAGCGGGTTGGTGGGGTCGAATGCGTGGGGGATCATTGGGTATGAGCCGGGGTATGCGATGAAGCTGGTGAAAAATATGGTGATTTGGGCGGCAAATCAGAAGGAAATTCACTAGATGGTGGAGGCTTGAGTTGAGGTGTTTTTCATGCCGCGGATGCATGGGGGTCGAGTACAACCCCCCTGCAACCCCCCGAAAATCCGTCTAAGTAACGCCACCTGCGGTGGCTGACTGGAGGCGGAATAATTAATTGCGGGGAGGAAAGGGGATGAGGGGGTACAGGAAGTGAAGGGGCTGGCGCCGCACGGGAGCGGCTGGCCCTCCGGTGCCCGGCCAACACAGCCGCAGCCAGTCGGCCCAGGTAGCGGGGATAGAGTCGCCGATCGATGGGGTAGCGCGGAGCCGCTCCTGGAGCAACGTCGAATGGCTGAAGAGCAGATCATTCTGGTGGATGAGGAGGATCGGGCGCTGGGGCCGATCGAGAAGATGGCGGCTCATGTTCGGCCGGGGAGGTTGCATCGGGCGTTTTCGATTTTCATTTTTAATTCGCAGGGGCAGATGCTGGTGCAGTTGCGGGGGCGGAAGAAATATCATTTTGGGGGGTTGTGGACCAATGCGTGTTGCTCGCATCCGAGATGGGGGGAGGAACTGAAATCGGCGGCGGGGCGGAGGCTGGGGGAGGAATGTGGATTTGCCGCGGAGCTTGAGGAGATTTTCAGCTTCATCTATCAGGCGGATTGGAATGATCAGATCAGCGAACATGAGCTGGATCACGTTTTTGTGGGGAAATACGACGGAAAATTGCCGGTGAATCCGGATGAGGCTGAGGATTGGAGGTGGGTGGACTGCCATCAACTCATGGCGGACGTCAACAAGCATCCAGAGCAGTACACGCCGTGGTTCAAAATCGCCATCGATCGCGGCGTGCTGGCGTATTGCCGGTGAATTCCCTAAAAGAGCGGGATGCGGATTGTCCTGGCACAAACGGCCGGCCTTGGCGCGGCCACGCTTTTTTATCTTACGTTGCTGGTCATTTTTGTGACGGCGATCATCACCACGGTGGTGGCGAAGTGGTCGCGCGACAAATGCCTGAAATTTTTCAAAGGGTATCGGATCACGCTGGAGCGTTACCGGGGGCAGACGCTGTGGGGGAGGTTGAAAGTGTTCAGCAGCGGGGTGGAGATTGTTTATGACCATGCTTATGTCGATCCCCATGGCCGGCGGAAAACCAGCTATCTGTTTTATCAACCGGAGCTGGAAACGCAGGTGCTTTCGATTTTTCGGCATCATGGGCAGCTTCCGCCGCAGGAGCAGGCGCGGCGATTGAGGCAGGTGCATGCGACGTTTAATCCGCGGTTTTTTCGGCGGCTGTATCGGGGGATGCGGAATTTCGTGAATACGCTGCGGGATGCTTTCAACGCGGCGATTGGGGCGGCGGTGACGCAGTATCAGCGGACGAATCCGGTGTTGAGCACGCAGGGGGGGACGGTGACGAATCTGGGGCAGACGCTGCTGGGAAAATTCGCCAATGCGTATGAGCCGCTGCTGGAGCAATACATTGGGCAGCCGGTGATCCTTGAGGTGGCCGATCCGCTGAATCCGAACAACGCGGTGCAGGAATACACGGGGTATCTGGCCGATTACACGCAGCAGTTCATCGCGGTTTTCAACGTGGATCATCCGGATGGGGGGACGATTGAGGTGAAGCTGCCGGATGTGGAGAAGGGTGATCCGCTGCCGCCGTTGCCGCTGCCGCCGCCGCCGGGAGCGCCAGCGCCGATGCTGCCGATTGCGCTGGTGAATGAGAATGGGGTGGAAGTGCGGATGGATGGGGTGCGGATGAAAATACAGAATGCGCGGGGGGAATTGCTGGGGGTTTTGCGGCTGGAAAAGGAGGGATTTGATCCGCTTGCGCTGGGGATGGTGCTGCCGCCGATGGGGACGCTGAATCTGCCAGCGCGGGATGCGCGGGGAGGGAAGCTGGTGTGCGCTGTTTTGCGGTCGGTGGACATCGTGGCGCCGCGTAAGTTTGCGACGGTTCGGCATGCGGGGGAGCTGGTGGAGCGGCGGGGGTTATCGGATGAATTTCAACTGGAACGGCTGCCGCTGGTTTCCAGATTGTTTGGCGACGGGCAGGAGCGGCACTGATCATTATCGGCCGGGTTATCGGGGCGATTTTGGGCTCGATCATGGGGCGGGTTTTCGGCGAATTATTGCGCCGCGCCGGGCGTTTTTTCGGACGGTCCGACTGTAACAGCTCTA
>JBGPEF010000543.1:0-4015 GCA_041482675.1 Tepidisphaeraceae bacterium
CGCCTCCAAGCGGCGAGTCACCCGCTGGGTCATCGCCAAGCTGATCATTAGCGGCATTCTTGATCTTCAAAGTCATGGACTTGCGGCATAGATGCAATATCCTGCGGTACTCCGGGAGAGGGTTGGGGTGAGGGTTTTCTTCGACGACGAGTGCTGCTGTTCTCCCGTCATCGGCGGGAAAAGGCCACATGCGATTGCCCTGGCAATTAATGCTACCGCAACACTTCCCCCAACTGCGGCGCAAACTGGTCAATAATCACCGGCACCGGTGCCCCACCCCCCGCGCCAGCCCCCGCCCCCGCCGGCTTTGTCGTCTTCGAATCCTTCTCCAACTGCTTAAGCACCAGGTCAATCCGCTGCTGCGCCTCCGGCGGCTGCGCCCCCCTAATCTGTTTAATCGTGCTGATCACCACCGGCCCCATCGCAACCAGTTTCTCCTGCGCTGCATCCCGCGCCTTCCAGTCATCCGAATTCAAATCCGCCACCAGCGTCTTGATCGACTCCACAACCGCACCCGATGCCACCGGCCGCGGCTGGTTATATTCCTCCACCAGCGCCACCGGCACCTTCATCGCCACCCCGCTCTTCAGCAAAACCGCCAGCTCCTGCTCCTGCAACTGCCCCGACACCGTCGTCTCATCCCACAACACCACCTGCACATCCGACGGCGCGCCGGCCGTGTGCATCAGCTTCTTAATCTCCCCCGCATTCATCGTGATCGTGCTGAACGCCGTATCCAGCTTCAGCGTCCCCGTCAGGTTCCCCACCAGCAAATCCTCGTTCGCCAGGTTCAACGTCGACTGATCATCATCCGCGTCATCTGTCTTGCTCGTCAGTTGCAGCCGCCGGATCGCCGCCGCCGGAAACTTCACCACCTGCTCCGGCCCCTCTCCTCCCAGCTTCATCTCAAAAACATCCCCCGAAATCAGCCCCGCGAATTTCGATCCATCCTTCAGCGAAATCTGGTGAACGCTGTGCTCCTCCGTCTGAAAATCGATCGACGCCACCGACTCCGGCTTCAAACTCAGCCGCCCATACCGCGTCGCCGCCTCGATCTCCTTCATCGGCATCTGCACCCCAATCCGATCTCCCGTCCGCATCAGCACCAGCGGCTTCTCAAACGTCCATTCCTCCGGCTCGCCGCTCCGCTTTCGATATCCCATCCGCGAAATCGCCGACAGCGGAATCTCCGTCACCTGCCCGCTCGACAATTCCAGCACCAGCTTCTCTCGATCCAGCTTCCCCCCAAAAATCTCCCCATCCTTCGTCACCAGCAACTGCCTCGGCCGATATTGCCCCGCATTGATCAACCCGATGATCTTCTCCACCGGCAGATCCACCGGCCCATAAAACGTATCCAGCTTGAAGCTCTTCTCCTTCAACGTCCCCTTCAACTGGTCCCCCGACCGCAGCTCCACCACATCCAGAATATCCCCCCGCAGAATCTCATAATCTCCGATGAAATTTTCCCCGCCGCGGAAATTGATGATCAATTTCCGAATCGCCGACGGAATCGACGCCATGATCTTCGATTCCTTCATGTTCAGCACAAACTTCGACCCCGCATCCGGCGTCGTCGTGATCACGTGGAAATGCATGATCGCCATTTCCTTCCCCGCCCCGATCGTCGGGCTCATCACCGCGTTCATCTGGTTGTTCCCCTGGTTGTATTGAATCGTCGGCATCGTCTTCGCCCCCTTGCCGCCATACATCTCCACCACCGTCCGCCCCTGCGCGCCCGTCAGCGCCACCCACGCGATGTTCATGTCCTTCTTCTTCGGGTCCGCCACCATGCTCGCCGTCTGCACCCCATAATTCAGGCTCGCCGAGAAGTTCAAATTCACCGGCACTTCCGCGTTCCCCGCATTCTTCACGATGTCGATGTACCGCACCCACCCCTCGTCCTTATTGATCAGGATCCGCCGCGTCAGATTGATCCCGTTGGCGTTCATGGTCTCAAACACCAGCTCCCCGCTCTTCTCATCGATCCGCGCCTGGTTGTTCCGCGCCTGCGGATACGCCCCATTGATCGTGAGCATTCCCCCCTGGCTGTAAACCGGCATGTTCCCCTGCTGCTGAAACTGCCCGTACTGATAAAACAGCCACTGGTTCCCGGTATTGTCACTCACCGTATAAGGCAAATTCACCGCCCCCGCCGCCGGCTGGTTCCCTCCCACCACCCGCTTCGCCATCGCCCGCAACTGCCCATGCGCTGGCAGCGCCATCGCACAATAAATCAGCCCAGTCGCCAGAATGGAACGTGCTGCCAGCATGAAGTCTCCTATCGAGTGTTCGGCCTGACTCTTCGACGACCGGAGGCCTCACAAGTTGCTAAAGTTGGTGCTTGCTGCGCGTCCGGTAACGCACGACCGCCTTTCCCAACCCTCTCCCATCTCTCTTCTTCCCCTCCCCCTCCTCCTCTTATTCCCTCTCCCCTGTACTCAGGGGAGAGGGCCAGGCTGAGGGGTCTTCTTTTCCACCTCTAAAGCGACTTCGAAATGAAGATAACCTCGCCACTAACGTACTTCAAATCACCATCAATGCACTGCGCCACCACCCGCGCAACATCCGCCGGCGCCAGCGTCTTCTCCGCCGGCCACTGTTCCTTGCTCACCATCGAGCGGAACATGCTCGTCTCAACCGCCCCCGGCGCAATCGCATAAGATCGAATCCCATATGGCGCCCCCTCCCGCGCCAGCACCAGCGACAACAAATTCAGCCCCGCCTTCGCCGCCCCATAAGCCGCAAACCCCGCCAGCGGATCTCGGCTCGACACCGACGAGATATTCACAATGCACCCCCTCTGCTGCTCCTTGAAAATCCCCCACACCGCCCGCGCCAGGTAAAATGCCCCCGACAAATTCGTATTCAGCACCGCGTGCCACTGCTCGATCGACAACTGGTCCATCAGCGCCACCGGCGCCAGCCCCGCATTGTTCACCACCACGTCGATCCGCCCATACGCCCCCAGCGCCCGATCCACCAGCATCTGCACCTCGTCCGGCCGCGTGATGTCCGTGGGAATCGCCATCGCCGTCCCCGCCTCTCCCGCCACCGCCTCCAGCTCCCTCTCGCTCCGCGCTGCCAGCGCCAACCGATATCCCCTCGTCGCCAGTTCCAGCGCAATCGCCTTCCCGATCCCCCGCCCCGCGCCCGTGATGATGGCCACTGGTGAATACATCGCTTAAAACCGCAGCCCCGACGGATTCCACTGCCGCTCCAATTCCCGCATCTCCCCCCGCCGGTCGATCTCCTTGTAAAGCTTGAAATACCCCAACACCCGGTTCTTCACCACCCGCTCATTGCACAACTCATCAATCGAACACCCCAAAAACGCCATCACCCTCCTCAGCGGCCGCTGCACCACCCTCAACTCCGCCCCCTCCAGCGCCCGCCGCTCCAGCCGCGCCGCCCCCATCCCCAATGAATTCACCCTGCTCATCCCCCAAATCATACCCGCCCCCCCGACGCAACGCGCCTCTCTCTCCCCTCCCCTCCTGAATTCTGAATACGATCCTCGATCCTCGATCCTCTACCCTCGATCCTCTTCCCCCGGCCTCTCCCTCTCCACCCGATGCCACGCATCCCGCGCCGCCCCCTTCGCCCGCTCCCAGTCCAACTGCGATTTCCCTTTGAACCGTTCCCAATCCTTCCCCAAATCGCTCTCCACTTCCTGATACTTCTTCCCCAAATATCGCCCCCGGCTTTCCCACCCATACCGATACGCCGGCGCATACTCGTCATACCCCATCCCCTCCTCATAATACGGCCGATTCCGATACTCCTCGCGCCAATACGCATCCTCCGCCGTCGGATTCACCGCCTCCGCCACTCCCTTCCCCGCCAACCCCCCAGCCACCGCGCCAACAATCGCCCCCACCGCCGACCCCACCGGCCCGGCCACCGACCCAATCAACGCCCCCCCCCCCCCCCCCCCCCCCCCCCCCCCCCCCCACACCAAACCCGTCGCCCCCCGGGGGAACCAAAAAAGGTCAACATTAAAAAACCAATAAAA
>JBGPEF010000544.1:0-4015 GCA_041482675.1 Tepidisphaeraceae bacterium
CCGGGAAGTGTGTTTGGGATCGTTGTGCCACAGGGGCTGCTGCAAAGCGCTGAAACGGCCAAGCTGCGTCAATTCTTACTACAATCTTTCGATTTAGCTGAGATTTGCCTGTTTCCGGACGGTATTTTTGCCTTCTCGGATGCCGAAACTGCCGTACTCATCGGCCGCAGGCGAAGAGAAGGCGCAGCACCGGCGGGGTGGCTCCAGTACCGCCAAGTTCGTGAGAAAGGTGCAGAAGCATTCAAGCTCAATTATCGAGTGCAGCGAGATGAACGAATCGAACAGGAACTCCTACTCGCACAACCCAAACATCGGATGTGGATCCCAGAGTTGCGAGATCTTTGGGGATCGTTTCCGGCGCGGGGACGCCTTCATGAAATTGCAACAGTAGGGCGCGGGATCGAGTACAGGAGTACCAAGGACGCAAGCCCTGCCCACACTTTTTCAAAAAAATGGTTCCAGGGAGGCAAGATCGGCTTCGCAAGATTGCACCCCCACCTCTTGATTCACCGTCTCCCCGAGAATTATTATTTGAGTTTGAACAAGAAGGCCATTCAGAATCCACGCTCAGGCAAAGAAGAGGGAACGCCACAGATATTGCTCAATTACGCCAGAGTTGACAGGGGACCTTGGCGCTTGAAGGCTTTCATCGACCGAGGGGGGCATCCCATTCGAAATAGCTTTACGGCGATCAGACCCCGCGCAACTTCGACCCCGCTGGAGTATCTCTGGGCTTTACTGAACTCACCATTGGCGAATGCTTTCGTTTACGCACACTCACTGAAGCGACACGTACTTGAGGGCACGGTTCGCGCGATTCCTGTTCCAAACACCACGAAGGAGCAGACTGCGCGGATATCGAGCTTGGTAAAGCTCTACTTTCAGGTCGCCGCGGCCTATGACATGAAGGTTAATGGCGAGCCGGAGAATGGCGATAACCTTTTTAAGTCGCCGAAGCAGATTCTCCTTCTCGCGAAAGAAAACCTGCTTGATCCCAAGCGACTTCTGATGACGATCGATGCTGCCGTGCTTCAACTTTACAATCTACGGCCTGAATTTGAGATCCGGCTCCTGCAATTGTTCGCAGGTGAGCAGAGAGCCGGAGTCGGATTCGAATTCACCGAATATGCCGAGTCGGAAAATGTTCACTTTCCACTCTGGCTCTCCCTGTCGTTAGAGCGATTTCATGAGCTGGTCGACAAACAATTGCGCGGGACGATTCAGAAGAGAGAACGCACCGAGTTACAGACACTCGAAGATGCCTTTGATGCGACGGAGGCGGATACCGATCGCAATAATCAATGGCTCGCTGGTATTGAACGAAAGCAAGCCGAGTCCCTCAGCCGAGTCGAAGAATTAGAACGAATCCTGCAAGACGTCGAGACTCAGAACGCCCGAAAATCATGATATTTCGCCGAACTGTGAATCCGCCGATCTACGAACGTTATCAAGACTACAAGCCGCTACTCCGCAAAGATTTTTTATACAACTGCGCTTACTGCCTTTCGCATGAACATTTCGTAGGAGACATCTGGACTTTCACCGTTGACCATTTTCGCCCAAAGAGAACCTTCAAACACCTCATTAACGCGTACTCGAACCTTTATTTTGCATGTGCCAGGTGCAACACATACAAAGGTTCGCTCTGGCCGAAAGAGCACGAGCTAGCGATGGGATATGGATTCGTTGACCCTTGTGCGACGGATCCATTTGTGCACTTCCACTTTGCATCCTCGGGGGAGGTTAGAGGGCTTACCAGCGCTGGCTCGTACTCCATTCAGCATCTTCGACTGGACAGGCAACAACTGCGACAACGAAGGCAGCGCCTCGCAAACGCTGTTGCTGCTGAATTAGCAACATTTCAACGCTGTCTCCAAATCCGGGCCCGCGTCTCGACGCTGATCACCGTTATGGGAACCTCCGAGGACCTACAATCCATCAGTGACGCAAATGAAGAGACGCTTCGGCAGGCGCTTGGACGATTGCGCGCCCTTGTGTATCCACCGTTGTTAACAATTGATTGAGGAAAGCCAGAAGGGGGACGGTGCCTGGCCTTCCTATGCGAGTTGCTCTTCGTGCTTTCGTGAGCTTCGCGGTGGGGTGTTTTTACTTCGCCAGGTTGCGTTTGGGGCGGCCTTTGCTCTTGGGTTGCCAGATTTTTTGATCGGGGTCGTCGCGGAGGGGGCCGCCGGGGGATTGGATCATGGGGGAGCCTTTGATTTCGGCGAGCTTGTCGCGGAGTTGGGCGGCGCGTTCGAATTCTAAGTTCCGCGCGGATTCGAGCATTTCTTCTTCCAAGAGTTTGATGAGCTCGGTGCGGTCGACTTCGTCGCCGGTGGCGTGGATGGCTTGTTGGACGGTTTTGCGGGCTTTGACTTCGGATTCGAGGGTGTTGCGGATGGCCTTGACGATGGTGGTGGGGGTGATGTTGTGGTCGGCGTTGAATTTGAGTTGCTGGGTGCGGCGGCGGGTGGTTTCTTCCATGGCTTTTTGCATGGCGGGGGTGATGGTGTCGGCGTAGAGATAGACCATCGCGTTTACGTTGCGGGCGGCGCGGCCGATCATCTGGATGATGGAGGTTTCGGAGCGGAGGAAGCCGGCTTTGTCGGCGTCGAGGATGGCGACCATGCTCACTTCGGGGAGGTCGAGGCCTTCGCGCAATAGATTCACGCCGACTAACACGTCGAAGTCGCCCTGGCGGAGGTCTTTGAGGATTTCGACGCGTTCGAGGGTTTGGATTTCGGAGTGGAGGTAGCGGCCGCGGATTCCGGCTTCCTGGATGTAGGCGGAGAGGTCTTCGGCGAGGCGTTTGGTGAGGGTGGTGACGAGGACGCGCTCGCCTTTGGCGGCGCGGATTTTGATTTCGGAGAGGAGATGGGGGACCTGGCCCTGGGCGGGTTTGACTTCGATGACGGGATCGACGAGGCCGGTGGGGCGGATGATTTGCTCGACGATTTCGCCGCCGGTTTTTTCGAATTCGTATTTGCTGGGGGTGGCGGAGACGAAGACGACCTGGTTCCACATTTTTTCGAACTCTTCGAATTTGAGGGGGCGATTGTCGAGGGCGGAGGGGAGGCGGAAGCCGTGCTCGACGAGGGTTTCCTTGCGCTGGCGATCGCCGTTGTACATGGCCTTGATCTGGGGGATGGTGACGTGGGATTCGTCGATGATGAGCAGGTAATCTTTGGGGAAGTAGTCGATGAGCGTGTAGGGTTTTTCGCCGGGTTTGCGGCCATCCAGGTGCCGCGAATAATTTTCGATGCCGGGGCAGACGCCGACTTCGAGGAGCAGCTCGATGTCGTACTTGGTGCGGGCGAGAAGGCGCTGGGCTTCGAGGAGCTTGCCCTGGCCGCGGAGGTGCATGACTTGTTGCTCCAATTCGGCCTTGATGTTTTCGACAGCGCCGTGGAGCCTGTCGTCGGGCATGACGTAGTGGACGGCGGGGTAGATGAAGATCTGCTCTTCATCTTTGAGCAGCTCGCCGGTGAGGGGGTTGATGGCGTGGATGGAGGTGATCTGGTCGCCGAAGAATTCGATGCGGTAGGCGAATTCTTCATAGCTGGGATGAACTTCGACGACGTCGCCGCGGACGCGGAAGGTGGAGCGTTTGAAGTCGATGTCGTTGCGGGCGTATTGGAGGTCGATGAGCTTGCGGAGCATTTCATCGCGGTCGGTTTCGACATCTTTGCGGATGGGGAGGACGGAGGAGCGGTAGGATTCGGGGGAGCCGAGGCCGAAAATGCAGGAGACGGAGGCGACGAGGAGGACGTCGCGGCGGGAGACGAGGTTGGAGGTGGCGGAGAGGCGGAGGCGGTCGAGGTCGTCGTTGCGGCTGGCATCTTTTTCTATATAGGTGTCAGTCTGGGGGAGGTAGGCCTCGGGCTGGTAGTAGTCGTAGTAGGAGACAAAATAGTGCACCGCATTCTCTGGGAAGAATTCTTTGAATTCCTGGTAGAGCTGGGCGGCAAGCGTTTTATTATGCGAGATGATGAGTGTCGGCTTTTGAATTTTTTCG
>JBGPEF010000545.1:0-4003 GCA_041482675.1 Tepidisphaeraceae bacterium
AAGATTTTTTTATTTTTGTCTCAAAGCGCAACAAGAAGGCGCAACTTGTGTTTGGGAAGGGAGTTGTGGGGACCCCCATCGCCAGCGCAGATTTTTGTAGCAGATACAAGGGGTGGGGGTGAGGAAGAGTGAGCGTAGGAGCGTGGGCGAGTGTGGGGGACGGCGGCTGAAGCCGCCCCTACGGGAGAACCCGGGAGGGAGGTTTTTGGAGGGATAGGTTGGCTTGCATTAGGGTGGCCAACTCGGAGGTGAGGGGGGATTGGTTCAGGTGGGTGAGGACGGACTGCTGATCGGCGGGGGAGCGGTTTTGGTTGAGCTTGAACTTGCCCTGGATTTCGTGGGCCTCGATTTCGAAGCCGACGATGGCGGCGAGGGATTTGGCGCGGCGGTCGGGGGAGAGGTTGGGGGTCCAGGGGGTGGGTTGTTTGGATTCGTAGACGGTGGTGAATTTCGCGACGAGTTTTTCGAGGGAGTCGGGGTCTTGGATGAGGTGGGCCTGGCCGTAGATGTGAACGGCGGCGTAGTTCCAGGTGGGGACGCCGGGGGATTCGTACCAGCTTGGGGAGACATAGGCGTGGGGGCCGAGAAAGACGGCGAGGGCGGATTGGTGTTGGGCGAGGTCGTGCCACTGGGGATTGGCGCGGGCCATGTGGCCGAGGAGAACGGAGGGGGCAGGGTCGCGGCGTTCGAAGAGGAAGGGGAGGTGGCTGGCGAAGGGGAGGCCGTCGTGGAGGGTGATGAGGAGGCCGAAGGAATGGTCGCGGATGAGAGAGGCGAGGCGGTCGAGGTTGTCTTCTTTGAAGTGGGGGGGGATGTACATGGGATGGGGATTGTACTGGAGGAAATGGGACAAGTGATAAGGGACGAGGGAGCAGACCCCAGTCAGCCACGAGGAAGAATGGACGGCGTGTTAGGGCATGGTGAAGTCGGCGACTTTGATTTGTTTGAAGGGTTTGGCGGAGACGTGGCCGTCGAGGTAGCAGATGTTGCAGAGGCCGCGGTGGCGTTTGTCGTCGAGGACGCGGACGTCGGAGCCGCCGGGGAGGTGGGAGGGGTCCCAGACGTCGTGGCGGACGAAGCTGTCGGTGAGGCGGTTTTTGTTGGCGTCGAGGAAGAGGATGATGTCGGCGGAGTTGCGGACGGAGGTGATGCGGAGCATGGTGCTGCGGCCGCCGTAGGGGGCATTTTTGCGTTCCCAGCCGTTGATGACGAAGTCGATGGGCTGGCGATCGACGGGGAAGACGGGGCACTGGAGCCACTCGATGCGGGAGTAGAAGGGGACGGCGCTGAGGTCGTAGGCGGCGGTGTACATCATGCCGGTGGGGGGGGCGGGGAGGGATTTTTTCATGTTGCGGGCGAGGAGGTCGATCCAGGAGGGCATGAGGGGATTGCTGTAGTCGCAGTTGCGGGGGATCCAGCCTTTGTTGTCGTAGGCGTATTGGAAGGCGACTTGGCCGAGGGTGCGGAGGTTGGAGGCGCACTTGAGGCGATTGGCCTGGGCGCGGGCGGCGCCGAGGGCGGGAAGGAGAATGGCGATGAGGAGGGCGATGATGGCGATGACGACGAGGAGCTCGACAAGCGTAAATGCGCTTGGAGAATTGGTTCGGGGATTTTGGGGTGCTTGCGGCATTCGTTTTTAGAGCAACTGAGGTGCAGATGGATTTAATAACAGATGGGGAGGGGGGAGGCAATGAAGAAAGGGGAATTGTTTGGGATGGAGTTGGGTGGGGGTGCTGGGAGGTTTTTAGTGAATGGAAGTTGGCTTTGAACTCAATTCATGAAGAGCCGCGGACGCGGGAGTAAAAGAGGGTCGAGTACAACCCTCTTCTCCTCCCGCACCCACCTCATCACCCAAATTAATTGCGGGCAGGAAAGGGTGGGAGAGGGAGGGAAGGGGTTGAGGGGGCTGGCGCGATGCGGTGATCGCTGGCCCTCCGGTGCCCGGCCAACACAGCCACTCACACGCGGACAGGTAGCGGGGGGCAGATGAACGCACAGCAGAAGACATGCCCACGAGTCGTGGGCATGGCAACCCACACGCGGCGCGTCGTTGGGATTATGGTGCGGAGGCGAGGGGTGTGGTGTTGGGGATGGGGGTGAGTTGGGCCTGGCGGAACCAGAGGAGTTGGCCGGAGAAGTCGCGGTAGCGGAGGTGGCAGGAGGTGCAGGTGGATTTGATGGAGGTGAGGGAGCGTTGCATTTCTTCGACGTCGCGGGTTTGGGCCCATTTTTTGAAGGTGGCGGCCTGGGAGGCGAGGGTTTGGGCGGTGGCGTTGAAGGCGTTGCGGTCGGCTTCGCTCATGTCGACGCCGGCGACGGCGAGGGGGATTCGCTGGGCGGCGGAGGAGAGGGCATCGGCGGTGGCGATGGCGTTGGCGAAGGTTTGTCTGGTGGCGGGGGCGGATTCGACATCATCGGGGAGGCCCTTGGGGAGTTTTTCGGCCTGGGAGCTGAGAGTGGCCATCATGGCGCGGAGTTGCTGGCCCTGGACCCTGTGGTCGTTGGTGCGTTTGAGGCCGGGGGTGCTGGGTTTGGTTTCGATTTTGGCGGATTCAGTTGCATTTTCTTTTTTTGCGCAGGAGGAGAGGGAGAGGGGGAAAATGAGGAGGAAGATGAGATGAGGGAGGGGGTGGGTCATGGGGATATCTTGCGTGGGGGGGTGGGATGTGGCAAGGGGAGGGAGAAGGAGAAGATTTGCCAACGAGTACGTGGGCATGGCACGCGAGGGTTGAAAGAATTGGACTTGGCCCCTTTTTGGAGGGCGGCACTTGAGGGGCGAAAGAATTGGACTTGGCCCCTTTTTGGGGAGGAGGGATTTGGCGGATTGGTGGGGGGAGGGGAGAATGGGGGAATGCAAATGGCACTGAAGACGAAATTGTCGGTGTTCATGTTTTTGCAGTATTTCATCTGGGGGGCGTGGTACATGAGTTTGGGGACTTATCTGACCAACGCGCTGAAATTCAGCGGGCAGGAGGTGGGGGCGGCGTATGGGGCGTTTGCGATTGGGTCGATGATCTCGCCGTTTTTTGTGGGGTTGATCGCGGACCGGTATTTTTCGTCGGAGAAGCTGCTGGCGGGGCTGGGGATATTGGGGGGAGTGGTGATGTGTCTGCTGCCGCAGACCAAGTTGTTTCGAGAGTTTTATCCGATGCTGATTTTGTATTGCGCGCTGTTTGCGCCGACGTTGGCGCTGGGGAATTCGCTGTCGCTGCACCACCTGCTGGATTCGAAGACGGATTTTCCGCGGGTGAAAATCTGGTCGGCGGTGGGATGGATTGGGGGAGGGGTGACGCTGAGCCTATTGAAGGGGGAGCAGTCGGCGGTTCAGTTTTATCTGGCGGGTGGGGCGTCGGTGGCGCTGGGGATATTTTCGCTGATGCTGCCGCACACGCCGCCGAAGAAGGTGGGGCAGGATGTGGGCGTGGGGGAGGTTTTGGGGTTGGATGCGCTGGCGCTGATGAAGCGGCCGGCGTTTGCGATATTTATTGCGTGTTTGTTTTTGATCTGCATTCCGCTGTATTTCTATTTTGTGATGATGTCGGTTTATCTGACGGAGCTGAAGTGGACGCAGATGGCGGCGAAGATGTCGTTGGCGCAGGTTTCGGATGTGATCTTTTTGTTTTTGCTGCCGATCATGCTGAAGAATCTGGGATATAAGAAAACGATTGGGATTGGGATATTGGCGTGGGCGGTGCGGTATTACATGCTGGCGGGGAGCGTGAATGCGCGGTCATTGCAGACGCTTTTAATTCTGGGAGCGATTTTGCTGCATGGGGTTTGTTATGACTTTTTGTTTATCGCGGGGCAGTTGTATGTGGATGATCAGGCCAATGAGCGGATTCGCGGGGCGTCGCAGGGGTTCATCGCGTTTATCCTGTGGGGGATTGGATCATTCGTGGGGACGATGCTGGCCGGGAAGGTGGGGGAGATGTATACGCTGGCTGTGCCGGTGGGGACGATCGCGCATAATTGGCGGGCGATCTGGCTGGCGCCGGGGATCATG
>JBGPEF010000546.1:0-3996 GCA_041482675.1 Tepidisphaeraceae bacterium
CGATGCGCTGACAGCAAGTCGCTGGGGCTGTTCCTGGGCTATGCGATCGACCAGCAGACGCCGGATCACTCGACGATCTCACGGACGCGGAGATTGATCGACAATGAGTGGATTCGTGCGAGCATGCGGTTGGAAGTATACCGCGTGTAGACTTGGCGGGGCATTATTGGATGGGTGGGGATCGTGAGCCGACAGGCTGCCTTCTTTCGCCCCTCCGGGGCTTGGCTTCGCGCCCATAGCACCTCGGCGGGGCAGGAATGCGCCGCGGTGGAGGGAATGTCCGGTCGAAATCGGGTGTCAACGCCACAAGGCACGGCGGCTGAAGCCGCCCCTACGGGAGAGAGG
Source organism: Tepidisphaeraceae bacterium (assembly GCA_041482675.1). GTDB lineage: Bacteria > Planctomycetota > Phycisphaerae > Tepidisphaerales > Tepidisphaeraceae > JBGPEF01. The sequence goes on from JBGPEF010000546.1 coordinate 346, forward strand.
TTTTGTGGGGGTACCGGGGGTGGTGGGGTGAAGCACGATCGGCGCGGAGGAACAGCGGGTGGGTTAGGAGCGCCATAGGTTGATGAGGTGGACGATGTAGGAATAGAGGAGAGAGACGACGCCGACGATGACGGAGGCCCAGAGGGTTATTTTCAGGATGCGGATGCGATTGGCGATTTCCTTGTCGCGCCATTCGCCGAGGCGGCGATCGATTTCGTCGAGCTTGCGGTCGATGCGGGCTTCGATTTCGTCGAGCTTCTGGTTGACGTAGGAGTCGGCGGATTTTTTGATGCGGCCGGCGATGCCGCCGAAGAGGCCGGATTCTTCGATTTCTTCCTTGATGGTGGCGGGGCGGGATGGGGGGACGGCTTTGGGGGCTTCGGCATCGGCATCCTGCGGGGGGAGGAACTGGTAGTCGCTGGATTTCTCATCCTCGCCGATGATGCTGGAGACCAGGGAGCCCAGCATGCTGCGACGGCGGCGATTGAGGCGGGTGAAGAAACCTTCCTGCTTCTTGAGCTTTTTGATGAGGACGGGGACGGCATCGTTATCGCTGATGGAGACGCTGCGGAGCTTGCCGAGGGCGAGCAGGCCGCGTTGCGAGAGGCCGTTGAAGCGCATGCTGCGGATGCGGACGATTTCCTGGGCGAGCTGTTCCTTGCTGGCGTTGAGGGGGACGGGGCGGCGGGCCCATTTGATGATGTCGAGCATGGCCTCGCGGTCCATCGAGGCGATGAGCTGTCTGCGCTCGTGGACGGCGGCGACGAGGTGCTGAGGGGATTGGAGGCGCGAGGGGTCGAGGCCGAATTCCTCGGCCAGGGTTTTGAGCTCATCTTTGGGAAGTTCGTGAAGCTGCCGCGCCGGAGTGCGCGCGGGGAGGACTTCGACGGTTGCGGGCGCGGGTTGGGAGGCGGACGTGGGTTGGGGCGCGGGCGCGGGAGTGCTGGGGGATGCGGAGCCGGCGGGCAGCATCTTGGGCTCAGGAATGTTGGAGGGGGCTGTGGACATGGATTGTTTTGGTGGCGTCGTTGGCACTTTTAATCGTGTCGTTGGCGTCGTTCAATACCGATTGGGCATGCCAGATGATGAAGAAGGCGATCCAGAGCAGGCCGCAGATCAGGACATCGCCCCAGAAGGTTTTGAAGCGCAGGCGCAGGCCATGGACCATGAGATAGCGGCGGAGCAGGGAGCTGTATTTGTCGTTGCCGGCCAGCCAGAAATACCAGCTCCGGAAGGATTGGAGGGTGATGACGCTGGCGTAGATGGTGACGATGGTCGCCAGCCAGAAACGGAAGAAGGCAAAGAAGTCGATGTCGGGCATTGAAGTATTGGCGGTTCGCAGAGCGAACCCTACGGGATTATCGGACGGCTGGAGAGGTTCGCGGAGCGAACCCTACGGTTTTTCGGCGGCCTTGCGGCGGAGCTGGGTGTCGAGGTCGGGGACGTCTTCGGCTGCTTCGTGGTCGGCGCTGGAGCCGCCAAAAAGCAGGGTGCCGATGCGGATCATGGTGGCGCCTTCCTGGATGGCGGCCTCGAAGTCGTTGCTCATGCCCATGCTGAGGTGGCGGAGGAAATTTCCGCCGATTTTGTGCCATTTGAGCTCTTCGAAGATTTCGCGGGTGCGGACGAAGCAGCGGCGGGCGACGTCGCCCCTGGTTTCCAGCGGGGCCATGGCCATCAGTCCGATAAACTGGAGATTGGGCATCGAGTCCATCTGCTCGGCGAGGTGAACCGATGCGCCGACGGCCACGCCGTGCTTGCTCTCTTCCTCACTGGCGTTGATCTGCAGGAGGACGGGGATTTTGCGGCCCATCTTGGCGGCCTGGACGTCGATCTCTTCGGCGAGGCGAAGGCTGTCGATGCTGTGGATCAGGTCGACGACGGAGAGGACTTGCTTGACTTTGTTGCGCTGGAGGTGGCCGATCATGTGCCAGCGAAGGCGCGTGGTCATTGGGGTGTCGGTGCGGGTCTGCTGGCGCTGGAAGAATTCGTTGATTTGGGCAGCGCGCTGGGTGAGGACCTGGACGCGGGATTCGCCCAGGTCGCCGATGCCGAGCTGGAGGGCCTCGCGGACCTGCTCGGGCGCGGCGTTTTTGGTGACGGCGATGAGGGTGACTTCCTTGGGCTCGCGATTGGCCTTCTGGCAGGCCGCAGCGATTCGGTCGCGCACTTCGCTCAATTTGTCCGCCAGCGGCGATCGTTTGGCCACGCGTTTACTCCTTGGTCGCGGATGGCGGACAAGAATGTCCGCCCTACCGAGGACGATTATAAGGAGAGCGGCAGGGGAGGTATAGTGGTGGGGATCACGAGTATGAATGTGGAGCCGGAAAAATTTCGCCTGGCGATGGCGCGGTTTGACGCGGCCAATGCGGGTGATCCGGATGGCGCGGCGCTGGTTTATGCGAGCCGGATGAGCGAGCGGCTGGAGAGATTGGCGCCGAATGCGTCGGAGGCGCTGCGCTTGGCGGCGAGGAGCCAGCACATTCGGAGGTGGGAGATTCCTCGAGATCAATTTCCGATGGATCGGGCGGGGTATCACCGGTGGAGGAATGAGCTGGCGGGGTTTCATGCGAAAGTGGCGGGGGGGATCCTGCGCGAAGTGGGATATGACGAGGCGACGGTGGGGCGGGTGCAGTCACTGCTTCGCAAAGAGCGGCTGAAGGAAGACGGCGAGGCGCAGTTGCTGGAGGATGTGATTTGCCTGGTGTTTTTAGAGAACTACTTTGCGGATTTTGCGAAGGAACATGATGAGCAGAAGCTGGTGGGGATTTTGCGGAAGACGTGGCGGAAAATGTCGGAGCGCGGGCATGAGGCGGCGATGAAATTGCCGATGGGAGAGGCGGAGCGGAGGCTGGTGGAGAAGGCGCTCAGGCCAGACGCTGGAGGAGAGTCGAAAGAGGGGGAGAGGCCGAGGACTTGATCTGGACTTCGAAGAGGCGAAGGGGATGGGGGCGATGTTCGAGGTGGGTGTCGGCGTTGGGATAAAGCAGATCGACCCATTTGCGGAGGTGGGGCTCGATGGCGGTGAAAGTCTGTGGATTGTTGGGGGCGAGGAGGCGGTCGTTGAGGCGAACGATGGCTTGGCTGGTTTTGAAGCGGAGCGGTGAGTCGGCTTCGAGGCGGGCGCAGCCCTGGAGGCAGGCGCGGAAGGCTTGTTGAAGGCGTTGGAAGAAATCGCCGGGGGCGGGCTGTTTGCGGGCGTACATCAGGCCGAGTTTTCCATCTTCGCGGTCGGTGGAGAAGTTGGCTTCGTGGGCGACGAGGACGGTTCCGGGGCCGCCGGTGACGTGCTGATAGTCGGCCACGTCGATGAGGAGATGGTCGGGGATGGCCTGCTGCTGAATCCAAGAATGGAAGATGGGAACGAACTGCTCGCCGCGGATGGCGGGGGCATTTTCGGCGAAGAACTTGACGATGATTTTGTGGGTTTCCATCGAGGCGACTTATTAGGTGGCCGGCGCGGCTGCGGGTTTGAGGACGTTGAGGGAGGCCTGATATTTGGCGTGGCACTTGTGGGCGGCGTCGATGAAAAGATTGGCCTCTTCGACGAGTTTGTGGGCGGTGTCCTGGGTGTAGCGGGTATCAGCGCCTTCATGGCGAGTGAGGAGATAGTTGGCGAACTGATTGGCGTGATAGGTGTCCCAGAAGAGC
>JBGPEF010000547.1:0-3993 GCA_041482675.1 Tepidisphaeraceae bacterium
ATGGCCACATCTACGATCATTTCAGCGTCGTCTATGACTACGCCAACGGCGCGCGCGGATTTTTCTATTGCCGACAGCAGGAAGGCGCCGAGGGCGGCGTCTTCGATGATTTCTACGGCACCAAAGGCACCTGCGCCATCAACAGCGGCGGCCCGCGCTTCGAGATCAAAGGCGAAAATCCCTGGCGCTGGGACGGCGAGAAGAACAACATGTACCAGACCGAGCACGATGAAATGTTCGCCGCCATCCGCAAAGGTGAAACCATCAACAACGGCGAGCGCATGACCAAGTCAACTCTGCTGGCCATCATGGGCCGAATGTCCGCCTACACCGGCAAGAGCATCACCTGGGACCAGGCGCTCAATTCGCAGGACAATCTGATGCCGGACAAGTTGGAATGGGGCCCGATTCCCACTCCCCCGGTGGCCATTCCCGGCAAAACTCGCTTTGCCTGATTAATTTGCCTGATTAATCAAAACCAGCCAAGTCGTCCGATAAGCCGCATGGGTCGTGCGACGGTGGGCGATGCCCACCCTACGCCCATTTGCCGAATTCCCTCATGCTCCAACCTTCCATCTATCGTCTGCGCCTCCAGGACATCCTCATGGTCTGCGTCCTCGGCCTGCTCTGCCTCGGCATCCTCATGGTGCAGTCGGCCGCCATGAACATCACCGGCCAGATCGGCTGGCATTGGAACGAGCGCGGCACCAAGCACCTCCTCTTCGTCGCCGTCGCCCTCCTCACCTTCTTCATCGTCGGCCACCTCGACTACCGCACCCTCGCACGGAGCACCGGAGCCACATCCGGCGTTTCCTGGAAAAGCCCTGTGCTATGGATGTTCGCCGCCGCCCTCCTCGCCTGCATCTTCGTCCTCATCCCCCACGTCGGCCTCGCCGTCAAAGGCGCCCGCCGCTGGCTCCCGCTTGGCTTCACTCAGGTCCAACCCTCCGAGCTGGCCAAATGGGCCGTCGTCCTCTTCCTCGCCTGGACTCTCTCCAAATCGACCGCACATTTGCAGCCCCGCATGCACATCCGGGGTTTCTTCTACACCGTGCTTCTCCTTCTTCCCGTCGCCGCAATCTGTCTCTTCGTCGTCATTGAAGATTTCGGCACCGCCGTCCTCATCGCCCTCTGCGCTGTCACCATCCTCATCGCCGGCCGCGTCAAACTCTGGCATCTGGCCCTCATCGCCCCCATCGCCATCGCCGCCGGCCTCTGGTTCATGATGCACAAGTCCTATCGCATGACCCGCATGATGTCCTTCCGCGACCCCTTCGCCAGCCCCGAGCGCGAAGGCTATCACATGATCCAAAGCCTCCTCAGCTTCTCCACCGGCGGCGTCTTCGGCACCGGCCTCGGCCGCGGTGTGCAGAAACTCGGCTATCTCCCCGAAGACACCACCGACTTCATCTTCGCCGTCATCTGCGAAGAACTCGGCATCTTCGGCGCAATTCTCACCATCGCCCTCTACCTGGGAATCCTCTACGTCGCCTGGCAGGCGATCCGCCAACGCAAAGACGGCTTCGGGCAGTTATTGGCCTTCGGAATCGGCGCCATGATCACCCTGCAAGCCCTCATCAACATCGCCGTCGCCACCGTCAGCGTCCCCCCCAAGGGAATGTCCCTCCCCCTCGTTAGCGCTGGCGGCAGCGGCCTGGTCATCACCTCCGCCGCCCTCGGCCTGTTGTACAGCGTCTGTCGCGCCAAGCCCGATGAGAGTTTGCAGGATCAGCCAATTGGCAATCTGGCCGTCGCGGTGTGACAATATCTCCAAGCGGATTGATGGGAAACCAGACGACGATCCTTTTCGCGGGAGGGGGTACGGGTGGACATCTGTATCCCGGCATCTCCGTTGCCATGGCGATGCGGAAAATCTGGCCCGAGGCATCCCCCCTCTTCCTCTGCACCCAGCGCGAAATTGATCGCGTCATCCTCGAGCCCACCGGCTTCCAATTCATCCCCCAACCCATCGTCCCCCCGGTGAAAACCGTCGTCGGCCTCCTCAAATTCTTCAAAGGCTGGCGCGAAACCAAAGACCTCGTCCGCCAACTGGTCCGCGGCACTTCCGGTGCCTCGGCCACTCCCGCCGGCTCCGGCACTCCCGGTGGGTCGGGCACTCCTGCCCAACATTCCTCCCGCCCCGCCGCCATCCTCGGCCTCGGCGGCTACGCCGCCGGCGTCGCCGTCAAATACTGCGCTGACCACGGCATCCCCGCCGCCATCGTCAATCCCGACGTCATCCCCGGAAAAGCCAATCAATATCTGATGCGCTACGCCTCCACCGTCTGCTGCCAATTCGACCAGACCCGCGAGCACGTCCACCCCGATCATCGCGACAAACTCAAAACCACCGGCTGCCCCATCCGCCCCGAAATCCTCTCCCCTCCCTCTCGAGCTGAAGCCCTGCGCCGCCTCGAGCTTTTCCCCAATCTTCAAACCCTCGTCGTCACCGGCGCATCCCAGGGCGCGCAAACCGTCAACGAAGCCATCCTCGCCGTCCTCGCCGATCTGAAAATACAAGGCTGGCAAATCCTCCACCTCGCCGGCCGCGAACACGCCGCCGCCGTCCGCGAAGCCTATCGCAACATGGCCGGCCCAACCCCCCTACCCACCCGCGTCATCGACTTCACCCCCGAAATGGCCGACGTCTGGGCCGTCGCCGACCTCGCCGTCGCCCGCTCCGGCGCCAGCACCAGCGCCGAACTCACCGCCTGCGGCATCCCAACCATCCTCATGCCCTACCCCTTCCACAAAGACCTGCACCAGCGCGCCAACGCCAAAGTCCTCGCCGACGCCGGCGCTGCCATCCTCATCGACGATGAACAGGACCCCAAAAAAAACGCCCCCAGGCTCCGCCCCGCCCTCGAGCCTCTTCTCTACGATGCCACCCGCCGCCGAACCATGGCCGAATCCGCCAAAAAACTCGGCCGCCCCGACGCCGCCTCCCACGTCGCCCAAATCCTCAAAAATCTCGCTTCCCCAACCGCAACGTGACACCCGCAACCAAACCACTCCCCGCCCCACCACTTCCCTCCATCGAATCCTCTCCTCACGCCCACGCCCCCCAAGCCATCGCCCAACACTTCTCGACGGATCTCCACCACGGCCTCTCCCCACAACAAGCCCAACAACTCCTCACCACCCACGGCCCCAATCAACTCCTCGCCAAACCCCCGCTTCCGCGCTGGAAAATGCTCGCCGCCCAATTCAACGACCTGATCATCTGGCTCCTCCTCATCGCCGCCGTCATCTCCGCCTTCGCCGGCGAATGGATCGACGCCCTGGTCATCCTCGCCATCGTCATCCTCAACGGCATCCTCGGCTTCATCCAGGAAGATCGCGCCGCTCGCGCCATGCTCTCGCTTCAAAAACTCTCCACGCCCACCGCCAAGGCCATCCGCTCTGGCCTCCTCCTCTCCCTCCCCGCGCGTGAATTGGTCCCCGGCGATCTCGTCGTGCTCGAGGCCGGCGATCAGGTCCCGGCCGATCTGCGCCTGGTTCAATCCACCAATCTCCGCATCGCCGAATCCGCCCTCACCGGCGAATCCGTCCCCGTCGAAAAAAATCACGCCACCCGGCTCGATGAAAACACCCCGCTCGCCGACCGCCACAACATGGCCTTCATGGGCACCTCCGTCGCCGCCGGCAAAGCCCACGGCATCGTCGTCGCCACCGCCATGCGCACCCAAATCGGCCACATCGTCGGCCTCATCCAGCGCCACGCCCCACAGCCCACTCCTCTCCAACTCCGCCTCAAGGAAATGGGCAAAACCCTCCTCTTCGTCGTCCTCGGCGCGGTCGTCGTGATTTTCCTCCTCCAACTCCTCCGCGGCGGCAAACCGCTTGAGCTCTTCCTCCTTTCCGTCAGCCTCGCTGTCGCCGCCGTCCCCGAAGGCCTCCCCGCCGTCGTCACCATCGCCCTCGCCCTCGGCGTTCAGCGCATGATCAATCGTCACGTCCTCATCCGCAGACTCCCCAGCGTCGAAACCCTCG
>JBGPEF010000548.1:0-3956 GCA_041482675.1 Tepidisphaeraceae bacterium
GATTTTCTTCAAGCTCCGGCAGGCTTATAGTAGCCGCATGATCAAGTCGGTCCTCAGCCGAAGTATCAAGGATCTACAGGAGCTTTTGCCGCGCATTGCGGAGCTTCACGGCGAATTGGAGCGCCTGGGCGAGGCGCTGCTGGGCTGCTGGGACCAGCGCGGAAAAGTCCTCATCGCCGGCAACGGCGGCAGCGCAGCCGACTCCATGCACCTGGCCGAGGAACTGTGCGTGCGCTTCGCCAAAAACCGCAAGGCGCTCGCGGCCATGGCATTGTGCGATCCAACCATCCTCACCTGCGCGGCCAACGATTTCGGATTTGAATCGGTTTTCTCCCGCCAGATCGAGGCTCTGGGCAATCCCGGCGATGTTTTCATCGCCATGACCACCAGCGGCAACAGCGCCAATCTCATCCGCGCTGTCGATGCCGCAAAAACCCGCGGGCTGGTCACCGCGGCATTTTTGGGAAAAGACGGCGGCAAGCTCCGCGGCCGCTGCGACATCGAACTGCTGATCCCCTCCCCCACCACCGCGCGGATTCAGGAAGGCCACAAACTGCTCTATCATGTCCTGTGCGAATGGGTCGAATCGAAAGTGGAATGAGGATGTGCTATCGCACTCGATTCACTTGAACCGCGCCGCCAGTTTTTCCGCCAGCAAATTCAGCGCTCCATCATAAATCGTCCGCACGTTCACCGTATCCGATGCGATCACCCCTTCCGGCTGGTCCGGCGGAAAGCGCGCTGTAATCCCCATCTCCTCAAATGCAACTTTCGCAGTGTCCCCGCTCACCTCGATCACCCGCAGCGTCGCCTTCGCATGCCCCTTGAGCACCATCACTGCCTCCGGCGAATGGGCCGTGAATTCCTCCAGCTCCACAAACACCACCCGCTCTGCCTGCAATCGCGGCGCTACTTCCACAATCGGCATCGACATCACCTCCGGATGCTCGCGCTGATAGCGCACCACCGACGCTGGATTGGTGAATTGAACCGAAGGCGGTTCCTGTTTCTTCCCCTCTTTTTTCGGCTGGAAATGATCCTCCAGCTTTTTTGTAAGCAGCTTCGCCAGATCAATCTGAATCTGGTTGTATTCCGTGCGCGTCCGCCAATCGGCCCACACCATCACTGCGCAGTTGTGCCCCTTAAGCCCCTCGTAAAGAAAGGCCGGCTTCTCGACAAACTTATTCTGCGGCTGCTGCTGCTCGCTCGCGCATCCGCCCGCCAGGCAGGCGCCAGTCACGCATATCAAAATAAAAATTCCCCGCATCCATTCTCCCGTAGGGTTGGTTCTGCGAACCATCAAATCACCCCCACCCATCGCGCCCAGTCACATGGATCCAGATCTTCCACGCCCACGCCAGCACCCCCAGCACCAACAGTGGAAACAAATAGTACCTCGCGGGCACAAAATTAAACAGCCGCTGGGCCGGCCGTCCACTGAGAGCGATATATAATCCGCCCCAAAAGACCATCGTCGTCAAAAGCGCCAACACCGTCCCCATTGGCTGCACCCAGAGGCTGGCCGCAATCTGCCCGCGCACGAAATGGGCAAAACTCGTTGTCATTCCACAGGTTGGGCAGGGCAAACCGGTCTGCGCCTCAAATTGACATTGCTGAAGGCCAAGCTGCCGGTGCGAGCCGATTCCCTTGCTATTTGGATTTAGTTTAGCCGCGATGAGCAACACGCCAAGGCACGCCAGCGCAACCACCAGCGCAGCTCCCCGCCCTCGCCATGTAAGCAGCTCTCGCGACAGCGGCCTTACATAAATGCTCGGTGCGGTTGAATCCATCGAAGGAAAATTTAGTCCTCCCGCAGCGCATAAGCAATCGATTGCCGCTTGCCGGCTTGTGGTATTGCCTTTGCTTCAGGCACATTGGTCACCTTAGGCCCTCGCCCGTGCCCAATTTGCAGGCACGCGCATGAAAAGTGGGCTAAACATTGCCGGTAGTATTGACAAGATAGGCTGGGAAATCATATATAGTCGTACTTCCGACCAGCGATGCCTCTGGGCGCTGCGAAGGAAAATCGCACCAATGGTGGCTGAGGTGTGACTATGTCAGACTTCTCCATCGATCTTTCAGCTTCCGCACGTACTGGCGCTGAATCGTAAGCTCCACCGCACGGCGTTGTTTACGCTGTTCGGCGGCAGAGCGTGTTAGTTGCATTTGCTCTCTCGGATTTGTCGGTGTTATTGGCCGGAGATGGTTGGCCGGCTCAGCAGGTCGTTGGAATTCTGTTTTGAGAAAGTGGCCGGGTATGCGTGTTTTCATGCTTGGGTGGGAATTCCCACCTTTCATCAGCGGCGGCTTAGGGACCGCTTGCTATGGGCTCACCAAGGCGATGAGCGGCCTCGGTACGGATGTGATGTTCGTGCTGCCGCGGCCCGTCTCCAATCCGTTCAGCACCCACGTCCGTCTGGTTTCTCCGCGGGCCAATAGTCCGCTGGCCGGCCCCAGCACCGAATTCCGTCTCGATGAATTCGATCATGTCACTTTCCGGACCGTCAACGCCCAGCTCGGCGATCCCTATCAAACCGCCTCGCAATATCAGGAGTCACTGGCCGGCAAAGGCCTCAAAGCCACCGAAGTGATCGGCGCCCCCGACCCCGAAAAGCCTGCCGCATCAAAGAGCTTTCTGGGCGGCAATGTCCCAGCTCCCGGCTCGCCCTACGCCGGTGATTTGTTCGCTGAGATTCAACGTTACGCAGCCCTGGCGGCCGAAATCGCCCGCACTGAATCATTCGACATCGTCCACGCCCACGACTGGATGACCTTCCCGGCGGGTCTCGCCGTTGCCGGCATCAAGGGTGTTCCCCTGGTCGTCCACGTTCACTCCACCGAATTCGACCGCAGCGGCCAGAACGTCAATCAACAGATCTACGACGTCGAGCGCCGCGGCATGCACGGCGCGATCAAGGTCATCGCCGTCAGCCATCTGACCCGAAACATCTGCGCCCACCACTACGGCGTCGATCCGGGCAAAGTCGAAGTGGTCTACAACGCCATCGACCTCAACGGCAACGGCTTCGACGAAGAGAAATACAAGATTCATAAGGATGAAAAAATCGTCCTGTTCCTGGGCCGAATCACCATGCAAAAGGGCCCCGAGTATTTCCTGGCCGCCGCCAAAAAAGTTCTCGAGGTCATGGACAACGTCAAGTTCGTCATGGCCGGCAGCGGCGACATGATCCGAAGAATCGTCGAAATGGCCGCCGCCATGGGAATCGGCCACAAAGTTTTGTTCACCGGCTTCCTCCGCGGCGGCGACGTCGAAAAAGTCTTCAAGATGGCCGACCTGTACGTGATGCCCAGCGTCTCCGAACCCTTCGGCATCGCCCCGCTGGAAGCGATGAGCCACGATGTCCCGGTCCTCATCAGCAAGCAATCCGGCGTTAGCGAAGTGTTGACCCATGCCCTGAAGGTCGACTTCTGGGACATCAACGAAATGGCCAACAAAATCATCGCCGTCTTGCGCCATCCCCCACTCGCCAGCACACTACGCCAGCACGGCGCATTCGACGTCCGCCGCCGAACCTGGACCGACGCCGCGCGGCAGTGCGTGCAGGTGTATGAATCCGCCAAGGGAATGATGAACGGCAGGCACTGAACTTCTGCCATTCATACAAAGTACGGCAACCACGTTTAATTGATGGGTGGCATGGGCAAGTACTCTTGCCCGTGCGTATGCCAGAAGACACGGGCAAGCGAGTACACTTGCCCATGCCACCCTACCGTTTTAGGACGGGTCACAGCTCTAGATTTCGTCGTACACATCCATTGTTGGGTCGTCCCAATCTTCCGTAATCGCGCCGGTGCGCCTCCGTAAATCCCTTGCTTGGGCCTCGTTCATTCGGCGGGCAGCCAAGTTCACCAAGGTAGCGCCTTCCATGAAGGTGACCAATACCCGGCAGTCCTCAAGGGGTGCGGGTTCGAGAAGAACTACCTTGCCCTTCAGA
>JBGPEF010000549.1:0-3943 GCA_041482675.1 Tepidisphaeraceae bacterium
ACTATCCGATCTACGGCTGGAATCGGCCCGATCGCCTGATGTGGGTGGCCGAAGGCATCTCGCAATTACGCGCATTTGGCGGCGAAAAACGCGCGGTCTTTGAGTGCATCGAGACCAGCAAGGGATCGCAGTGGGTCGATTATGCCAAGCAGATTGATGTGAAACCGCAACATACGCGGGCCGAAGTCTGGATGGCCATCATTCGCGGCGCGACAGGAATCATGTATTTCACCCACGCCTGGCGGCCGGCTTTCAATGAATTTGAGCCGACCGAGGAGATGCGGGCTGAGCTGAAGAGACTCAACAATCAAATCACGCAATTGACGCCCGCGATTCTGGCGGACCAGTTTGCCGGGAAGGTGGCGATTTCGTTTGAGGATGGCCTGAACGGCGAGATCATGGCCAAGGAATTTGAGGGAAACATTTATTTGTTCGCCAATGAGCTGGACATGAAAAAAGTCGGCAAGGCCGTGATTTCGGTGGAGGGATTGAAAAAGGGCCAGCAAGTGGAGGTGATTGATGAGGGGCGGAAGATCGTTGCGGAGCAGGGAATTTTCTCAGATGAGTTTGGGCCGCTGGGTATCCATGTCTATCGCACGTCACGATAGAAAATGGCTGCTTTCCGTCGATGGCAAAGTGGATTTCATGGATGCGATGAGATCGCCGAAGACTCGGCGCATGCGAAGAAGCACATAAAACAGGTAGGCGTTGGCGACGAGACCAAAAAGCTGAATCACATCATTGGCTCCGGCAAAAGTGCCGCGAATCGACATCGCAAAGTCCATTCCATAATTGATGAAGAGCAACATCACCGCGGCCGGGGTGTGCCGGCGGAGAAACGGGTCACCGGTGCGCTGCGCCAGCCGCAGAATGTACAGCAGCAGCACTGAGATGCCGGCGACATAGACCAGGGAGAAAAGAGTGTCGACGAATGGGTTGGCAGAGCGTCTGATGCCCAGGAAATGCAGCGGGAGGAAGCGGAGAATGACCGAGGCACCGCCAATGAAAAGCAGCAGCCTGCGCGGAGAGGCCGCCTCTTCACCGCGGCGGCGACGGGCTTCATCATGCGCGCCGATCGGTTCATGAGCGGCCAGGAGATAGAGCGCCGAAAACCATTCAATGGCAAAGGCGCCCTCGCTGAGGCGGCTCCACAAGAAGTCAAAGCTGATGGCCGTCGAGCGCGAAATGCTGCCGAGCAGCATGACCGTGGCCTTAAGCACAAAAAGGGCCTCGGCGATAACGATGCCGGTGATGCCCAGAAAGACGCGATGAAGCCAGAGCGGGTCGGCATGGCGGATTTCCGCATCGGCGATGGCGTAGGGGATCTCTAAATCGCCTTCAGGGAGCGGTGGCTGGGTGGTTGGAAGCGGAGGAGGATCCATTTTGGTTCGCCGATATTCATCCGGCCGATGTTGAAATACTACCGCCAAGTGAGCCATGGAGCAGCAGCAGTTGCTCCGGGGAAAGTGTTTCGCAGCGGGCGCTGGGATCGAGGCCCAGCTTGCGAAGGATCGAATCGGCGTCGTCCCGGCCAATTTGCGTGATGGATTTTCGCAGCGTTTTCCGCCGGGCGGAGAAGAGTTTTTGAAGGAACGTGCTGAATTCCCGCGCCCGCGCCCCCAGCCGGTCATCGCGCCTCATGCGCACCAGGGCCGAATCGATCTTTGGCGCCGGCCAGAACGCCGTCGGCGGCAGAGTGCGCAGAATTTCCACTTTAGACAGCAGTTGCGCCACGACAGAAAGCGCACCATACTCATCCGTGCCGGGTTTTGCGCGCAATCGCTGCGCCACTTCCTTCTGAACCGTAAACGCCAGCGTTTGCACACCCGCCAGCAGCAGCTCAATGATCAGCGGCGAGGCAATACTGTAAGGAAGATTGGCGATGAGTTTTGTCGGATGCTGAGATTCTTTTATCGCCCCAAGCAGGCCAGGGTTGAGGGCATGTTTGGTGTCCAGGGCATCCCCCTCGATGAGCCAAAACCGCGGCTGATCCTTAAAGCGATCCCCCAACAGCGCCGCCAGGTCGCGATCGATTTCCACCGCGATAACCCGCGCCCCGCTTGCGAGCAATTCCTCCGTAAGCGTGCCGGTCCCCGGCCCGATCTCGACAATGACGTCATCAGGAGAAGGCTCTCCGGCTTCCGCCACGATCCGGAGCAGGTTCTGATCAATCATGAAATTCTGCCCAAAACGATGGCGCGGCGAGAGGCCGGCCTGGGCGAGAAGGGATTGGATTTGCTGTTTGGTTTGCATGGTTGATTCATCAATTCCGGCCGGATCTGCTTGTCGTTCATAACGCGTCGCGTTATCATTGTAGCGGTGATCCGCAGCTTCCGTGACAGCCAGACGGCTAGCTTATTTCAGCGGGAGCCGGTGCGGAAGCTGCCGCAGGATGTTCAACGGACCGCCCTTCGGAAGTTGCGGCAACTGGATGCGGCCGAGCAACTCCAGGACCTTGCGGCGTCGCCCGGAAACCGGCTGGAAAAGCTCCTGGGCAACAGGGCAGGCCAGCACAGCATCCGTATTAACAAGCAGTGGCGCATCTGTTTCAGATGGGCGGCGGGAGATGCGCATGATGTGGAAATCGTGGACTACCACTAGGAGTTGCGATGGCAGCAAGACGTATGTCACCGGTGCATCCGGGGGAAATCCTGCTGGAAGATTTTCTCAGGCCACTGGGCCTGTCACAGTACCGGCTGGCCCAGGGTCTGAGCGTTCCGCCGCGGCGAATCAATGAAATAGTGCTGGGCAAGCGCTCCATCAGTGCCGACACGGCCCTCCGCCTTGCGCGATTCTTTGGGACGTCGGAGCGATTCTGGCTCAACCTGCAAAATGGGTATGACCTTGACGTGGAAAAGGATCGTCTACGGACGCGGTTGACCAAAGAGGTCAAGGTGTTTCGCAAGGCGAGCTGATTTTCATACAATGTCAGCATGAAATCGTACGACGTGATTCGCGTTGCGGTTGAAGAGCCCGGAGTAAAGGCGGTCGCGGCAGCGCTGGGCGTTTCGCCCGCCCTGGTTTACAAGTGGTGCGAGCCGCCCGCCGCCAGCGGCGATCCCGAGCAAAGCGGCGCCAAAAACCCGCTCGATCGCGCCGCCGAAATGTATCACCTCACCAAGGACATCCGCCTGGTCCGCTGGATCTGCAACCAGGCCGGGGGATTCTTTGTCGCCAATCCGGTCCCGGATGCGAGAAAGCCGATTGAGTTGAATATTTTTACGGAAACGCGGGGGATGGTGCGGGAGTTTTCGGAATTGCTCGATGCGGTCACCGAGTCGGTTGAGGATGCGCCCGGAATCGATCCCGATGAGGCGGATGAGATTCGGCAGCGGTGGGAAGATTTGAAAGCATGTCTCGAGAGGTTTGTGGTGAGTTGCGAGAAAGGCCACTACCAGTTGAAACGCAAAAGCTGAGGCACGGCTCGGGCACGGATGGAAGATGGGCACCGATAAGAAAGGAAGCAGCGATGGCCGATGCATGGTATTACGCGCGCGGGCAAGAGCGGGTGGGGCCGATGTCGCTCGAGGAACTGGTCAGGCAACTGCCATCGCAGCAGGGAGAGAGGACATTGGTCTACGGGCCGGGGATGAGCAATTGGGTCGAGGCCGGAAAGGAACCGCGAGTTGCGGCCGCCATGAGAGGCAGCGCATCACCCGGCATGGCCGCCATGGGCGCGCCCCCGCTGCCTATGACCCGCTCTGCCGATGAAATCGATTATGAAATCTTCGGCGAGGAAATGCAGTACGTCGAGATCACCCTCGATAGCGGCGAAATGGTCATCGCCGAGGCGGGCGCGATGATGTTCATGACGCCGGGCATCAAGATGGAAACCGTCTTCGGCGATCCATCCGCCCAGCAGAAACAGGGATTTTTGGGAAAGGTAATGACCGCCGGGAAGCGGCTGGTAACCGGCGAGTCGCTCTTTATCACCACCTTCACC
>JBGPEF010000550.1:0-3938 GCA_041482675.1 Tepidisphaeraceae bacterium
AAATTCCCCCCCCCTCTTCCTCCTCCTCTCCTCCCTCCTCCACCTCCTCATCGGCCGCCAGGGCTCCTACGCGCACGCCTGGTGGTGGTGGCCCCTCACCCCCCTGCTGAGCATCACCTCCGCCCTCGCCCTCGCTCACCTGATCAATCTCCTCCCAAAACGGCTCACCCTCCCCGCCCACCCCCACACCCTCCGCCTCCTCATCCTCTTCGCCACCATCAATCTCAAAAAAGTCCTCCCCGAATTCCTCGACCCCAACCTCACCAGCGCCAACCAACCCTACGACGGCCCCACACTCGCCGCCGCCGTCCGCTTCGCCTCCCCCGACGCCAACTCCCCCGTCATCCTCATCTCCGGCGACTTCCACCCCTCTCTCTGGTACTACGCCGACCGCCCCATCAAAATGCACGCCTGGTCTGTCGAAGCATTCAACGAGCGCCTCACCGACACCACCGCCGACCTCCCCTTCGCCTTCCAACAACAATGTCCCACCCGCCCCACCGCCGTCATCATCCCCAAACTCTACTCCAACGCGGCCAAAGACCTCCTCCTCCACCTCCGCGCGCACTATTCTCCCCTCCATCCTCCACCCGACCTCGCAAATCAATATGAATTCTTCTCGCTGCACGACAAACAACAAACAACAAACCACTAACCTCCCAACAAATCAATCGCCGCCCCGCTCATCGTCGTGACTCCCACCCGAATCGCCTCCCGCTCCGGCAAATACTTCGACGAATGCAAACTCGGCAGCCCCCTCCCTCCGGGCCTCTTGCTCTCCGCAATCCGGCCCGGCGCAACACTCCCCAACCGATACATACAAATCGGAATCCTCGGCTCCTCCCTCCCATACCTGCCAAAATCCTCTCCCCCCATCGACGGCTCCCGCTTCACCACATTCTCCTCCCCAATCATGTTCTTCAGCGACACCACCACCCGCTCCGTCAGCTCCGGCGTGTTATACATCGCCGGCGTATACTCATCCTTCACGCTCACAATCGGCTCCAAATTTTTCGGCACCCCCGCCGAAGCAGCGATCCCCTTCACGATCCGCTCGATGGACGAAATCACCTGCTCCCTCACCTCATCCTTGTAAGTCCGAACCGTGAGTTGCAACTTCACCTCATCCGGAATCACATTGTGCTTCGTCCCCCCATGAATCGATCCCACCGTGACCACAACCGGCTCCGTCGCCTTCACCTCCCGGCTGGCGATCGTCTGCAACGCCAGCACGCACTCGGCCGCGATCACGATCGGATCTTTGGTCATATGCGGCATCGCCCCATGCCCCCCCACTCCCCGAATCAGCACATCAATCGAATCCACATTCGCCATCGCATACCCCGAGATATACCCCACCTTCCCCACCTCCAATTCCGCATCCACATGCAGCGCAATCGCATAATCCGGCCTTCCCCACTTCTTCAGCACTCCATCCGCAATCATCGCCTTCGCCCCCGCGCTCACTTCCTCCGCCGGCTGCCCGATCAAAATGAGCGTCCCGTGCCAGTTTTTCTTCAACTCCACCATCGTCCGCGCCACCCCGATCATCGTCGTGATATGCACATCATGCCCACACGCATGCATCACCGGCACCACCTGCCCCGTCGCATCCGTGGCCACAACACTGCTCGCATACTGCGCCCCCGTCTCCTCCTTGACTGGCAGCGCATCCAGATCCGTCCTGATCATCAACACCTTCCCCTCCCCATTCTTCAAAACCCCCACCACCCCAAATCCCCCGACCCTCTCCGTCACCACATACCCCGCCTTCCTCCACTCCTCCGCCACCCGCGCCGCCGTCTTCTCTTCCAGCAGTGAAAGTTCCGGCGCAGCATGCACCCCCATATAAATCTTCTCCAGCGCAGGATACTCTCGCTCCACAATCGCCTTGATCTCCTCCTTCGGCGCCGCCCCCCATCCCATCTCTCCCGCGATCATTAGCGCCGCTATCACGCAACCGTAGGTCCGGCTCTGCCGGACACCATTATCGCCAAACCTCATTGTTCCTCCTTCTCTTCCACATCCTTCTTCCTTTCCTGCCGCTTCAAATCCACCACCGCATCCTCATCCCACCATCGGTATCTTCCGACGTTGTAGACCTTTCGGGGCAGTGGCTTATCGCTTCCACCCTCATCCGTCCCGTTCTCTCCAACGCTATACACCCTCGGCCGATCCGCCTCCGCGACATATCCAATCCTCTTCGCCGTCGCCATCCCATCCGCCGGCACCGCCGGCAAATACCTGGGCATCAGTTCGTCCAGACTTTTGGGCCATTGCCCCTGCTCCACAAAGAGCAACCGGATCGCCAGCGCCGCCGCCGCCAACCGTCGGTCGGTTATTGTACGAAATGTCCGCTCCACCACCGGCTCGTAGGGCGCGGTCAAAATGATCGCCAGTGTATGGAGTTTCACACTCTCCCTCACCCGCGACATCCTTTCCAAACTTTCCTTCGCTCGGATCTTAAATACCGGCCAGGCTCCCGCCTCACTCGCTGCCATGAGCTCTGTTGCATGCCGCAACATCACCCTTCCATCCCGCAAAAACAGCGGCTTCACCAAGTACCCCATAAACGGAGTCTTTGCGTCCGCGCTCTGACCCGGCCCAACCTTCCCCTTCTCATCCACCTTGTACATCGTTCGCGCCGCCTGCACCTGCCCCGCCCGCTCCACGCGCATCGCCCGCCGTTCCCCTTCCCTCAGCGAAGACTCCTCCAGGAATGCATCGATCAGCTTCTTTACATCCGCCGGCGCTACTTCACCCTCCTTCATCCCGACCCGTAGGTCCGGAGTAATTTCATACACCCGATCACACGCCAGGGCCGAAATTCCAATCCCTACCAGATGCGCAATCAAGCCCACCGGCATCTGTTCCACCGCATCGCTCTGCGCCAGCAGATCCAGCGCAAGTTCCACCGCCTCCCGATCATTTCCTGTTTGATGCTCCAGCAGAATCGCCGCCGCCGCCAACTGCCCCAGCAGCTTCTGTTCTTTGTTATCCCGCAACTCGCTCGTCAGAGCGGAACGCGAGTGACGCATCTGCCAATCCACCCCTTTCTTCCCCCGCGCCTGCCTTAGCTTCGCCAGCGCGCTGCGATTCTCCTCCACCACCCTCCGCACCACCCCAACTTCCTTCGCAGTCAGCGGCAACCCCAATACCATCCTGTCGAACTCCTGCCACGGCTCGCCGTTTTCGTCGATTGACCTCCCCGCCTCCCGCAACAGAATCACCGCGTTATCCGCATCCGCCACCGGCCGATTCGCCAGCTCCTCCGCCAACACCGGCTCCCCCTTCCTCCTCAACTCCTCCACCTCCTCCGCGAGTTTCTTCTCCTCCCACCACCCCCAAAACGCATGCCCCGTAATCAAAAGCGCAATCAAACCCAGCAGTGAAAAACCAATCCACCTGCCCCACCTCCTTCTCGGCCGCTTGACGGTCCCGCTATCACCTGAATCGCCCTGCATGATCACCAGCCTACCACACCCCCCGCGCCAGCCGCCATCGCACACCGCGCGCATACTCGCTGTATCCCGCCAGCGCCGCATGCAAGAATCGATCCTCCACCAGCGTTCGCTTCATGATCACCACCAGCCCGCCGATCATCGGCAGCAGGCACCAATACGACCCCAGCATGAACGCCTCCGCGACCAGCGCAATCACAAACCCCAGGTAGGCCGGATGCCGCACGAACCGATACGGCCCGCCACTGATCACATGATGCCCCCGCTCACTCTGCAGCCGAACCACCGGCGCAAAAAACCGATTCACCGCCATCGCCCACATCACCAGCCCCAACCCCGCGCAATATCCAATCAATCCGACAACATGAATCTCCCACCGAACCGCCCCACTCCACCCAAACCGCCCCGCATCCAGCGCCGCCACCACCAGATGTCCCAATAGAAACGGCAGCAGCAGAACCCGCAACGACCGATCCG
>JBGPEF010000551.1:0-3937 GCA_041482675.1 Tepidisphaeraceae bacterium
CACCGCGTCCATCAGGCCGAAGATGCCGGCGCTGGTCAGGTCATCGAGCTCGATGTTCTGGGGCAGCTTGGCCAGGAGCCGCTCGGCGATGTAGCGGACCAACGGCAGGTAGCGCTCGATGAGGATATTGCGGAGCCGCTCCTCGCCGGTCTTCTTGAACTCCTTCCAGACTTCGCCGATATCGATCTCCGGGGTCGTTTTGGTGGTCACCACGATTCGGTCTCCTCTTCTCTCCATGACTTTCTCTCTCACTCCTTGGTCTTCTCTTCACTCATCGAACTGCCGGGGCCGCGCCGGCCTTCGCCGCCGCTCGCGGCCTGGCCCCGCCTGCGGCCCCGGTCTCGCCGGTCGCCGCAGGAGGAGCAGTCTTCGCCGATCCCAGAGGCATCGAGCCGCCCGCCGCCGGGGGGCCTCCGCCTTCCGCCGGCGGCGGAGCGGCGGAGGCCGCCGCCTGCCGGTCCTGGGACTCCTTCACCACCTGGACCCCCAGGGCCCCCGCCAGAAGGGCCAGCACCGACAGCGCCGCCCCGCAGGCCACCGCCCGGAAAAGGGTGCTCGCCGGAGGGCTTCCTCCCGCCATCCCCAGGAGGATGGCGGCCACGAACCCGATGGTCCCCGCGAAGAGCGCCAGCGCCCGGGGCACGCTGGACCTCCTGGCCGGCCTGTCGGTCGTCCCGGCGCTCATCGGGCCTCACCGAAGCATCCCTCGGTCACCCGAGCGCCGCCGAGCCCGGAGTAGAGGCGCTGCAGGAACCCCGTCCCCACCGGCGGCGGGAAGGAGACGCCGCCGAGGATGCGCTCGGCGATCCCCCGGATGCACGCCGCCGCCGGGGCGCGGGGGGTCTCCAGGACGAACGGCCTGCGGCGGCGGACCGCCGAGCGGACCCGATCGTCGAGGAGGACGTAGCCCAGGTTGTCCACCTCGATCCCCAGGAACCGCCGGCTCACCGTCCGCAGCCGCTCGCTGACCCGCCCGGCCTCCACCCGGTCGAGGGCCTGGTTGACCACCAGCCGGAGACGGCCATGCCCCTTCTCCCGGGAGATGGCCTTGATCAGCGCGTAGCAGTCGGTGATGGCGGTGGGCTCGGGGGTGGTGATGACCAGGACGTGGTCGGCAGCGCGGGTGAAGGAAAGGACATTGGGGCTGATGCCCGCGCCGGTGTCGATGAGGATCACGTCGGCCTGGAGTTCCAGTTCGACAAGGGCGTCGACGAGGCGCTGGCGATCCTCATCGGAGAGGTCGGCCATTCGCGCCAAACCGGATGCGCCGCCAATGAGTTTGAATCCGCCGGGGCCTTTGACCATCACTTCACGAAGTTCCTTTTTGCGGGCGATGACGTGGGCGAGGTTGAAGGGGAGATCGATGTTGCAGAGGACATCGGCGTTGGCCAGGCCGAGGTCGGCATCGAGCAGAACCACGCTCTTGCCGGCGGTGGCGAGCTGGACGGCCAGGTTGACGGCGATGTTGCTCTTGCCGACGCCGCCTTTGCCGCTGGTGACGGCGATCACCGAGGCGCGGGGGCGCTGGAGGACCAGAGAGCGGAGGTTGGTGGCCTGGTCGATGACGGTCACGACGACACTCCCAATATGCGCTGCGCCAGTTTCCTGGGCTTGCCAACCTCGATGTCATCGGGGACATCCTGGCCGGTGGTGATGTAGGAGAGCGATTTTTTGACTTTGCGGATGACGTTGAGGATCACTCCGACGTGGACGGCCTCATCGAGCTTGGTGAAGATGATTTTGTCAACGCGGACTTCGCTGAAGCGGGCGATGGCCAGTTCGATGCATTCCTGGCTGGCGGTGGTGGAGAGGACGAGGTGGACTTCATCGGGTTGAGCGACGGTGAGGAAGTTTTTCAGCTCGTGAAGCTTGAGCGTGTCCGCGGGAGAGCGGCCGGCCGTGTCAATGAGGACGTATTCGCAGTCGTTCATGGCCTTGATGGCGTCGCGCAGCTCTTGGGGCGTGGTGACGACGCGGAGGGGTGAGCCGAGGATGTCGGCGTATTTTTTGAGCTGATCGACTGCGCCGATGCGGTAGGTATCGATGGTGATGAGGCCGACGCGGCGGTTTTCGCGGAGTTTTAGATTGGCCGCCAGCTTGGCGACGGTTGTGGTTTTGCCAACGCCGGTGGGACCGATAAGGGCGACGACGTGGGGGCCGCTGGCCTTGCAGCGCAGGATCGGGCCCGCCACCGGCATCATTTTTTCGAGCTGCTCGGCCAGTTTTTCGCGGATGACATCGGCATTCTTGCGCTGATCCGGGCGCAGAGTGGTCTGGATGTTTTTGATCACTTCCTCGGCCAATTCCTCGGCCACCTGGTTCTGGATGAGGTTCACATAGTACTCGAAGAGTTCTTCGGGGACCTGGGGGGTGTTGTGGGCCCGGCCCTGTTTGACGAGGTCGAGGACCATGGTTTTGAGGGTGCCGAGGTCTTGTGAGAGGCCGAGGATCACGGCGTTGCTGGCGGCCTGGGTTTGCAGGAGATGTTGCGACGCCGCGGGTGCGGTTGGTTGAGTTTTGGCGACCGCCGCCGTCGCGGGTTGAGCTGTCTGGGCTTGTCGGGTTACGAGCTTGCGCGCGCCGCCGCGGCTGATTTGAAGGCCTGCGCCGGCGGTGATTTCAACGACCTCGACCCTGCGTAATCCCAGCCAGCGCCGCCGCCAATAGGTGCGGGTGTGAAGAATCACGGCGTCGCTGCCCATGGCGCTCTTTACCTGGTAAAGCGCCTCGGCCATCGTTCCCGCGCTAAAGGTTCTTAGATGCATAACCCTCGCCTCAACCGTTCATGCCGACCAGAGCCACGGCCTCGACCGCGGTCTCGGGCACGATTTCGTTGTAAGCCAGCACGGCCGTGTGGGGCAGGCTGGGCTCGATCATTCGTCGGAGTGTCTGGCGAATCTGCGGGCTGCACAGGATGACGGCCTGTTTTCCGCTCTGGGTGAGATCGCCGGTCTTGGCCGCCACCTGAGACACAATCTGCTGGGCCACTTTGGGCGGCATGGTGTTGGTGATGCCGCGCTCGCTGCGCTCGATGTGGCCGTTGATCAGATCTTCCAGGGCGGGATCGAGCGTGACGCACCAGAGACGGTCGCGTTCATCGACGTATTGCTTGCAGATTGAACGGGCCAGGGCGTTGCGGACGTATTCGGTGAGGACATCCAGGTCCTTGGTGCGCGAGGCGAAGTCGGCCAGCGTTTCCAGGATCGTTTCCATATCACGGATGGGGACGCGCTCGCGGAGGAGATTCTGGCAGACGCGCTGGAGCTCGCCGGGTTTGATGACGGTGGGAATTGTTTCTTCGACGAGCGCCGGGACGCGTTGCTTGAGGTTGTCCAGGAGATTCTTCACTTCCTGGCGGGTCAGGAGCTCGTGTGCGTGGGATTTGATTATTTCGGTGATATGCGTCGCCAGAACGCTGGTGGCTTCGACGACAGTGTAATTGAGCATTTCGGCCTGAGATCGCTGCGATTCGGTGATCCAGTAGGCGGTCAGGCCGAAGGCGGGCTCGGTTGTCGCTTCAGCGCCGGGGATGGGGCCGGAGGTTGCGCCGTTGTCCATGGCCAGGAATTGCTCGGGATAGGCGACGCCCTTGGCGATGGCCTGGCCCTTGATCTTGACGATGTAATCGTTGGCGGTGAGCTGGAGATTGTCGCGGATGCGGATGGGCGGGACGATGATGCCCAATTCGGTGGCGATCTGGCGGCGGATCATGCCGATGCGATCGAGCAGGTCGCCGCCTTTGGAAGCATCGACCAGGCGCACCAGGCCGTAGCCGATTTCGAGCTCGAGAACGTCCAGGTCGAGCAGTTTTTCGACCTTTTCGGGCTCTTTCCTGGCGGCCTTGTCACGTTCCTTCATCACCGCGGCGGCAACGACCTTGTTCTCATTTTTGGTCAGGATCCACGCCAACCCGCCGCAGGAGAGGCCGAGGGTGAAG
>JBGPEF010000552.1:0-3927 GCA_041482675.1 Tepidisphaeraceae bacterium
GCGCCAGCCCGGCTCCGCGCCCCGCGCGAAACAGCCGCCACCCTCGCCGCGTGCAACACCATGAAAACCACCAGCGCCAGCGAGCTCCAGCGATGCACCGAGAGCAAAAAATGCTGATTGGCCGTCCCAAACAGCGGCGTCATCGTGAAGGCAATGGAGAAAATGGTCACCATTCCGCTGATCAGCATCAGCCAGAAACAGGCGCATCCCGCCGCACAGTTCCCGCGCAGATACGCCCCCGCCCAAAGCAGTGCGATGGCCGCGATCCCAATCGCAAACAGCGGCGCGGCCAGGCAATGCAGGATCAAAATCCACCCCCCAATCGGGCTACCGGACACGATCACCGATCCAATCCCAGTCAGCGCCCCCACCAGCGTCCCCGCCAGCATTACCAGCCAGATTAAATTCTGCCAGCGCCTTCCACGCTCGCGCATCGGCGACGCGGCCACGCTTTTGGCGCTCCCCCGCATCACCTGCGCGGCCCGGACCGCCGCAGCCACTATCGCGATAATAGCAATCACTCTAAACATGCGATCTCAAGATTCCCGCACCAGCCACGCGCCCAGACCGCGCACTCCCGCCGTCAATAAAACCGCCGCCACCACGCCTCCGCAGATGAAAATCAGCACCTTAAACAGCGACCGGCCCATGAACGATCCCACCCCCGCGTTCGCGAGCGCCGTGCTCTCCCCCCGAAGCTCTGTCATAGTGCGGGTGACGCCGTTGCCCGCGGCGAACGCGCCGACCGGCGTCACCTCGCCAAAATAAATCGCTCCCTGCGATGAATGACAATCCGTGCAGCCCCGAATTCCCAGTGATTGCGAGGCCGGGCGAATATCGTGCGCAAACGCCCACTCATACGGCTGCGCCTCGGCCCGCTCACTGGAAATCTTCACCACTTTCCCCTTATCCAACCCAAAAACCACGCCCCCGCTCACATACACCGCCTGCCCGGAACTTCCCGCCGGTTGCGTGGCCGCCGCGCCGGTCGAAAGTGCCGCCAGCGTCTTGCTAATCTGCTCATCGCTCAGCGGCTTGCTCGCGTCCGCCGTCAATTCCCGCACCGCCGGCAACACCTCATCCCCCGCCGCCTCTTTTACGACACTGGGCGGAATCACCGCGATGCTTTCCTTCCCCATCCTCCCAAAATAATTCGGCCAAACCGCCCGATGCGGCGCGATCTTCCCATCCGCCCCGCGAATAAAAATCGGCTGCAATATCCTCGGCACCGTCTCGCTATTTCGCGTCGGCTTCTCCAGCCCCAGCGCATGCGCCATCGACGTCTGCACCAATCCCGGCTGCATCTGAGGCCACGGCCCCGAATGACACGCCGTGCATGACAATTTCTCAAAATGAATCGCCGGCAGTCCCCGATGTTCCGGCCGGGGCGAGCCAAGCTTTCCTCCCATGCCCGCCGTCAGCGCCCCCCCGCTTCCCCGCGCCCCCAGGTGACAGCCCCGGCAAGTCAACGTCGCCAGCCCCGCATCCGCACGATCCTTATGCTCCCACTCATACCCCCGCGTCGTCATATGATCGATCGCCTCGCGATGACAATCGGTGCAGGTCATCCCCTTCACCAGATGCACATCCCCATCATGCTGCCACCGCGGCGGCACATCCTTCCCCACTTCAATCGCGGTATGGCAGTAATAACACCGATTGTTCGGCACCTTCCGCGCCACGTTGAACAAGACCTTGTCCTCCACATCAAACTTGGTCTTGTCATAAGTCATCTTCAGCGTCGGCCGCTTCGGCGGCTCATTCGGACCCTCCTCCGGCGGCTCGATCTTGAGTGTCCTTGCCGACCCCGGCACGTGCGCCAGCCCCATCGCCACCGTTGCTGCCCATTTGAAATTCTGCTGCAATTCAATCTGTCGCGCCCGCTCCGCCGGATCGTGGCTGTTGTCAGCGCTGTGGCAGATCATGCAGTCCACTTCCAACCTGCCCGAAAAATCCCAGCGCGCTTTGGGATCGACCGGCTGCGTGGTCGGATGAAGCCCCGGCCCGCCGCCCGGATGATGCCGGCCGAACAACAGCACGAACTGCCAGTCGCTCAATCCAACATCCTTGGGCGACCACGTCCCCGGCCATTCCCGATGGGAAATCGGCAGCAGCGTGCGCGTCGTCGCATCCTGATACATCCACGGCTCGCCGCCCCGCCCCGGCGGCGCCGACCTGTCCGTCGCATTAAAGTGCCACCCGTGCGAGATCAAAATCGTCGGATGACAGCGCGCGCAGGTCATCGTCGGCGAATACGGCCGCTGCTCCGTATCCTTCATGGAAATATTCCGCCCATCCTCATCCCAGAGATTGATTCGATGCACAAACCGGGCGCGGCTGTCGGTGTGCCGATTCTGCTCCGACTCCTGCGCGAACGCAGCGCTGCTGGTCAGAAGAATGGCGACCCAGATGGGAAAGGACCTTTCCATGGGGGGCATTACTATAGCGGGCCGACAATCACTCTTGTAGGTCCGGCTCCGGGGGACATTTATTGCTTCATCACCTCTCACTGCGGCGGCTTGACCTCGCCCGCGGCAAATCCGCTTAATATCCGTTTCGCTTCCACCCCCACTTCCTCGTCCGCCTCCAGTTTTTTTAAGGCGGGTTTGGCCTCGACAGCGCCGGCGATGTAAACCTGCTGCATCAAAAACATTTTCACCGACGGGGGAGCGGCTTTCTCCAGCTCCAGCGAAACCGCCTCAGCAAAAATCCTTCGATCGCCCTCCGCTCTTCCCGCGTAAATAGCCAGGCCATGAAACGCGTAGCGAACTTTCGAGTCATCGCCGTGGCCATCATCCAGCAGCAGGCCGGCCAACTGCCCAATTGCCGCGACGCCGGCCTTTAGCAAATTCGCGCAGGCGCCCGCAGCATCTTTGGCCGACTTCGCGGGAACCACCTCCAGCAAATCGGCCACAACCTGATCATCTAGAAGTGCCATGGGGGCCTCAGTGGAATCTCAAGGAATTGTTTCGCCTGCATATCACCAACAATCTCCTCCGTCACCGGATCCCACATGATTTTCCTGCCTGTACGAATCGCAATATTGCAAAGGTGTAGCAAAGTGGCCGACCGATGCGCCTGTTTACCATTGGGATGATCCGTCCCCTCATTCACCCGGCTCCTTACCGCCTCGTCAAACGTCTTCAACTTCTCCGGCTCGCCAAGTTGCTTCCACAAGCCCGCCGGCTCAGTTTGGTTCCCTCTTTTTCCTCCAAAAACCTTTCCCTTCGGCCCCTCAATCATCGCCCGCTCCCCCGCCAGCGCCTCCCCCCATTCCCCGCTCTCCAAAATAATCTCACACCCATCCCGATATTTAATCCGAAGCCACCCCCACATCCCCGCCGCATCCGGATGCTGCGGCCAAGGGGCATTCGCCTCCACCTCCACCGCGCCTTCGCCATCTTTCCCCAGCACATACTGCATCGGATCGATCCAGTGCTGCCCCATGTCCGTCAATCCGCCGCCGGCATAATCCCAGTAACCCCGAAAACTCTGATGCACCCGATGCGGGTGATAAGGCTTCCACGGCGCAGGCCCCAGCCACATCTCATAATCCAGCTCCTGCGGAACTCGCTGTGGCTCCAGCCGAGTCCTCCCCGACCAGTCCTTCACCTTGAATTCAAACCCCGTAGATTTGCCCAGGTAAATCCTCAGCGGCCACCCCAGCACCCCGCTCTCGACCAGTTTCCGATGCCGCGCCCACAATCTCCTCCCCTGCGTATTGATCTGCAAAACCCTCCCAGATTTTTCCGCCGCCGCGATCATCCGCGGCCCCTCGCGGATGAATCGGTGCATCGGCTTCTCACCCAGCACATCCTTCCCCGCCTCCATCGCCGCCATGGCGATCAGCGAATGCCAGTGATCCGGCGTGGCGATGTGTACCGTGTCCACATCCTTCTGCTCCAGCAGCTTGCGAAAATCCGCATA
>JBGPEF010000553.1:0-3927 GCA_041482675.1 Tepidisphaeraceae bacterium
GCCAGCGTCAACGAGGGCGCGAGCTATAGCCTGACCCTCGGCGCAGTCACCGATCCGGGCGCAGATACGGTCACCTCATACATCGTCCACTGGGGCGACGGCAACAGCGACACCTACGCCAGCAACGGCGTCAAGACACACACCTACGCCGACGGCCCCAACGGCTACCCCATCACCGTCGACCTGACCGACGAAGATGGCACGTTCCTGAACGCGGCCAACCCCCTCTCGGTCACGGTAAACAACGTGGCCCCCACCATCGCCATCAGCGGCGCCGCCAGCGTCAACGAGGGCGCGAGCTACAGCCTGACCCTCGGCGCAGTCACCGATCCCGGCGCAGATACCGTCAGCAGCTACATCGTCCACTGGGGCGACGGCGCTACCAACACCTACGCCAGCAACGGCGTCAAGACGCACACCTATGTCGAAGGCCCCAACAACTACGGCATCACCGTGGATCTGGCCGACGAAGATGGCGCCTTCCCGAACCGCGCCAACGCCCTCTCGGTCACCGTGAACAACGTCGCCCCCATCGTCGCCCCCATCACCGGCCCCTCCAGCGGCGTCCGCGGCTTCACCCAGAACTTCTCCTCCAGCTTCACCGATCCCGGCTCCGCCGACACCTGGAGTGTCACCTGGAACTTCGGCGATGGACCCGCCACCACCACCGCCGGCAGCCCCGGCCCCCTTTCCAGCAGCCACGTCTACACCAGCAGCGGAACCTTCACCGTTACCCTCACTGTCACCGATGATGACGGCGGTAGCGATGTCAAAACCAAAGTCATCACCATCTCCAACGCCGGCGTCATCGGCGGAGTCCTCCAGGTCGGCGGCAACGGCGGCGACAATAACATCACCATCAAGCCCTCCGGCGGCGGCGCCAACGTCGACGTCGATGGCAGCTCCTCCGACTTCAGCGGCTTCACCCAGATCGTCGTCATGGCCGGCGATGGAAACGATTCCATCAAGGTCAACCCCAACGTCACCCAGCCCGTCGCCGTCTTCGGTGGCAACGGCGACGACTCGATCAAGGGCGGCACGGGCAATGACATCCTCATCGGCGGCAACGGCAACGACCTGCTCCAGGGCCACGACGGCCGCGATCTGCTCATCGGCGGCGACGGCCAGGACCACATCGTCGGCCAGGCCGACGAAGACATCCTCGTCGCCGGCTATTCCAGCTACGACAACAACCTGATCGCCCTCAACTCCATCCTTTCTGAATGGACTTCCGCCCGCAGCTACGGCCAGCGCACCGCCAACGTCCTCGGCCAGAACGTCACCATCGGCGCCACCACGTTCTTCTTCAGCGGCCCCCGCAACAACGGCAGCATCTTCCTCAAGCCCGATGGTCCCGGCGCAACCGTCTCCGATGACGCCGACGTCGATGTGCTCACCGGCAGCGCCGGCCTCGACCTCTTCCTCTTCAACGCCGACAACCCGGTCCCCGACACCGTCACCGACCTCTCCGCCGGCGAATTCGCCGCCGACCTCGACTTCATCTTCAGCCCCTGATCCTCTCCTCCACCAACACAAAAACCCCGGCCCAAAAGCCGGGGTTTTTTTATCCACTCGATTTTCGCAGATTCCCTGCTTCTTACCCTCTCCTCACTACGCCGGGAGAGGGCAGGGTGAGGGCTCTTTTCCCCTTGTTTTTCCAAAGCCGTAGGGGCGGCTTCAGCCGCCGCCGCTTCGCTCGCTCCGCCGCAGCGCCTCGCCCTCCCCCTCACCCCAACATCAATATCAACACCGTCGTCGCCACAAAATTATTCAACGCATGCCCCACCACCGGCGCAATGATCGACCCACGCCACTCCCGCAACCCCGCGAAAATCATCGCGATCGTCATCAGCATCGGAATCCCCAGATATCCCTGCGGATGAATTGCCGCAAAAATAAAACTCACGATCAACCCCGACACAATCCATCGATGCCGCCGCCTCATGTGATGAAAAAGCGCCCCCCGAAACAAGATCTCCTCCGTGATCGGCGCCCACACCGATGCCAGCAAATACAGCTTCACCACGCTCCAAAAATCCGCGCTGATTTCATTCATCAGCGGATGGCTGGGCGCTTTCCCGCCAAATTTTGTCAATATCAGAGTGACAATCATCGCCACCCCCATCAGCGGCAGCCCCGCCCCATACCCCGCCAGCCCGCTCACCACTTCCCTCGCAAATCCCCTCCCACGATGCAATCCCAACCCCTTCCTCACATCCCCCCACGCCATCCCCCTTAATCTCGGCCACACAATCGCCACCGCCACCGGCACCGCCAGCACCCCCACCTTGATGATCAGTCCCGCCTTCGGAATCAGCGCCATCACCAGCAGCGACGCCGCCAGGAATCCGCCCAAATACACCGCAAACGCCTCCAAAAACGCCGTCGGCGCTCCCGGATCAGGCTCATACTGCATCCGCATCGGATCTGGCACAGTTTGCACATAGCTGTATGGCGTCGCCGTCCCCCATTCCACCCGCATGACCGGCTTCCTCCCACTCACCAACTTCACCAAAAACCAGATCAGCAGCACCAGCCCCACCAGGAACGCAATCCCACCGACGATAAACATCGCCACTGCCCCAAAAATCACCCGCTGTGCCGGCAACACCGCCGCCCTCCGCGCTGCACTGTCTTTCCCCTCTCCAAAGCTCAGCGCCAGCTCCGCAAACCACCCATGCCGCTCGACCAGCCCCTTCTTCTGCCCTTCATCCAGCGCGCCCGGCCCTTTCTCATAAATAATCCGCAACAACTTCGCATCCCCCAACACCTCCGGCGGCGCGCCACTCTTCTCAATCTCATCCAGCAATTTCCCCGCCGCCACCCCTCCCTCCAGCTCCACCAGAACCGGAATCACCCGCAACCGATCCACCGGCAAAACCGCCGCCTCCCTCACCATCTTCTCAAACTGGCTGCCGCTGTTCCCCGCCGCGAACATCTGCGGCGACAGCGACTTCAACCCCATCACATACCGCCCCACGAATTTCAACTGCAAATTCGGCGGCTCAACCCCCGTCTCCTTCTTGACCAGATAAGGCAGCCCCGCAATCAACCCCACCGTCCCCCAAATCACCATCCACGAAATCACCACCGCAATCCGCGAGCGCACAATCCGCGATCGCTCCTCCATACCCGACGCATAGGCCAGAGGCGCAGCCGGCGCCGGCGCTTGATAAGGTTCGAAGTTATTCCCCGGAAATTGCGAAATTCGCTCACCTACGAAGGCTGTGGACCCTCTGCTCCATTCTCTGACGCTCCTTCATCCTCAGCCTTCGGCGGCGCTTTCCCATCCCCCTCCTCGCCATTTTTCACCACCTCCGCCGAATCAATCTTCGCCATCGCCACCAGCCGGTCCCCATCATCCAGCTTGATCAGCCTCACCCCCTGCGCATTTCGCCCCGTCTCCCGAATCTCCTCCACCTTCGTCCGAATCAAAATCCCCTTCTCCGTTATCAACATCAATTCATCCCCGTCGCGCACCGCCTTCATTCCCACAACCTCCCCATTCCGCTCCGATGCATCAATATTGATCACTCCCGACCCGCCGCGCCCCTGCAACCGATATTCCTCCACCGGCGTCCGCTTCCCATACCCGTTCACGCACGCCGTCAAAATCATGCAGTTCGCCGGCGTCTGCTCCTGCCCCACCACCACCATGCTCACCACCTCATCCCCATCCTTCTTGAACCGAAGCCCCGTCACCCCTCCCGCCGGCCGCCCCATCGCCCGCACATCCGTCTCCACAAACCGGATCGCCAATCCCTTCCTCGTCCCCAGCAGCACCTGGTCCTGACCCGAGCTGATCTGCACATCAATCAGCTCATCATCATTCTCCAGCCCGATCGCGATGATCCCGGTGGTGCGGATGTTCATGTACGCACTGAGGGCGGTCTTTTTGATGATGCCTTTCTTGGTCGCGAACATCAC
>JBGPEF010000554.1:0-3911 GCA_041482675.1 Tepidisphaeraceae bacterium
ACCCGTGCCATCGCCGTCGGCAACCACAGTGAAGCCGTTCAGCGGGTTCTTCGGGGCCGCCTGCATGTACGGGCCAAAGGCCGTGGTCGCGTTGCTGGCGACGCCATCGGCGTCGGTCCGGGTGGTCAACAGCGTCCAGTTGGACACGTCAGGCGGGACCGCCGTGTCATCGCCGCCAACCAGGTTCGGCAGCGTGTCCTTGTGCTGTAGCTTGTAGAGCTCGATCTGGCTGCGCAGCGTCTGAAGCTGGCTGAGCAGCGCGCTCTCACGCGCATCCTGTGACGCATTCGTGAACTGTGGGATCACGATGGCCGCAAGAATGCCAAGGATGATGACGACGATGAGAATTTCGACGAGCGTAAAGCCCGTTTTGCGAGTACGTGCAATCATGACAGTAACCTCCAAAAGGTAGTAGTTTCTATGTTCGAATTTCGCTCGCCAGCGCACTTGCGCTGGTGATTGTCTTCTTACTTGTCTCGATCTCACTGCGGCACTCGGGCGTGCCCGGCGCCCTCCTTTCAGCAGCAGCGCCGGGATTACCCGCGGCGTTTGCTTTGGCGCTTCCCTGTCCGCACTGTAGATCGACAAGTCCTTGTGGGAAATTAAGTTAAGTTCGAGTGACAAGCGCATGGCGGGCTTGTCATCGAGTTATGTCGGGTTGTGAAAGCTAGAGAACGGCGGCGATGTCGCGTTTCATCTCCAGGACAGCGCGCTCGACGGCGGCCTGCCAATCGAGGCTGGCGTACTTGGCATCGCGATGTGCATAGAGGATGCTCCGGCTGGCGGAGATGATCGCCCCCCGGCCGTCGATGAAGGCGGCGCGGGTCATCTCCGCGGTTGCGCCCTGGGTTCCATAGCCGGGCAGGAGGAAGATCGATTGGGGGAGGCGTTTGCGCAGACTGGAGATGGTGTGGGGCTGGGTTGCGCCGACGACAGCGCCGATGCTGGAGAAGCCGCGATGGCCGACCAGGCCGGTTTGTGCGGCGATCGGGGCGAGGCGGTCGGCCAGCATCTCAGACCAGGTGCGGCCGTCTTCGAGCCTGGCATCCTGAAGATCGGCCGAGCCGGGGTTGCTGGTGCGGACGAGGACGAAGAGACCTTTGCCGAAAGTTTTTGCGGCGGCGATGAAGGGCTCGAGGGTGTCGAGGCCGAGCATGGGGTTCACGGTGATGGCGTCGGGGACGACCACATCCTCGTGATCCTGGAAAGCTGGATCGGCCAGGTGGGCGGCGGCGTAGGCGGAGGCGGTGGAACCGATGTCGCCGCGTTTGACATCGCCGATGACGAGCAGGCCCAGTTCCGCGGCCTCCTGGATCAGGCTGTAATAGGCTTCGACGCCTTCCCAGAGATATTTTTCGAAGTAAGCCGATTGGAATTTCACGATCGGGACATGGGGGGCAATCAGTTTCAGCAGCGTGGTTGTGAAGGAGAAGATGGCATCGATGGCGGCCTCGGCGTCGTTGCCATCGCGGTCCGAACCGCTGCCGGCCACGGCGTCGGGGAGCATCTCGAAGATCGGATCGATGCCGACACAGATGGGGGATTTTTTGGCTTCGATGGCGGCCAGGAGGCGATCGGGGAAAATTTCATCCATCGGGGTGGAGATGATAGCGAATGCGGCGGGGGGCGGCGAGAAGAGCGACGATCGCTGCGGCCAAGAGGATGGATGGCTCGGGGATGGGCGTGGTTGAGCCGGCGAGATCGATTTGAACTACGGGATCGCTGGAAATGGGGCCGGTGGGGGAGAAGGAGAGATTGAGGTCGAAGTAGCCTTGAGGGGAGGAGACGATGGAGACGCTGGAGAAGGTGATGGGTTGGTCGGGGGCGATGTGGCCGCGAAGAGCATAGTAGAGATGCTCTTCGGGAGCGTCGGGAGGGAGGTCGAGCCGGATGAGGGCTTCGAAGGCGTTTGAATTGAATGTCTGGCTGAGCACCGATGATTGAGCATGATCTCCGCCGGGATCGAGACCGTCGAAGCGCTGTGAGTAGGCCCCGGGGAAGTCGTAGAGTTCCAGTTTTGAGGTGCCGAGGTGGGCGGTGGGGCCGCCGCTGGTGACGCCCAGGTCCAGGCCGCTGCCGGAGGAGGCGGTGGGGACGGAGATGTAGAGTGCCTGAAGAGGGGTTCCGGCGTCGCTGCGGACCGTGAGGGCGATGGAGTCAGTTGGGAAAGGTGGACCGAAGGTGTCGCCGTGGCCGGTGAAGGTGAGCGGGTCGGCGAAGGTTAAAGAAGTGAGCGCAAGGAGT
Organism: Tepidisphaeraceae bacterium; assembly: GCA_041482675.1. Taxonomy (GTDB): domain Bacteria; phylum Planctomycetota; class Phycisphaerae; order Tepidisphaerales; family Tepidisphaeraceae; genus JBGPEF01. The sequence continues at coordinate 2,245 of JBGPEF010000554.1, forward strand.
ATCAGCGGTGGGATTCTTTGGAGATGTATCACGAGAGGCCCTCTGGAAGCAAAAATAGCCCGGTTGCGGTGAACGGTCAACAAATCGGGCGAGTTTCCGTTGGGGGGAAGATGAATTAAGATTCGGATGTATGAAATACAGAACATTTGGAAGGCTCGGTTGGAACGTTTCGGAGATTGGCTTTGGGGCTTGGGCAATTGGGGGGAGCTGGGGGACGCAGAAGGATGATGAGTCGATGGCGGCGCTGAACAAGGCGCTGGATCTGGGGTGCAACTTCATCGACACAGCGCAGGGGTATGGGAATGGGAGGAGCGAGCGGATTATCTCGCAGGTCTTGCGCGAGCGGAAAGGCGAGAGGGTGTATGTGGCGACGAAGTTTCCGCCGGCCAATGGGGCCTGGCCGCCCAGTCCGCATGACTCGATCGAGGAGAGGTACGGGGAGCCGTATCTGCGCGAGCGGTTGGAGAGATCGCTGCGCGATCTGGAGACGGATTGCATCGATATCGTGCAGTTGCACACCTGGACGCGGGCCTGGAATCGGAATCCAACAGCGCTGGAAGTGCTGAGAAAATTTCAGAAAGAGGGGAAGATCCGCGGGATTGGGATCAGCACGCCGGAGCACGATCAGAATGCGCTGGTGGATCTGATGCGCAATGGCTGGCTGGATTCGGTTCAGGTCATTTACAACATTTTCGAGCAGGAGCCGGCGGCGGAATTTCTGCCGGTGGCGCAGGAACACAAGGTGGGGGTGATCGTGCGCGTGCCGTTTGATGAGAGCGCGCTGACGGGAAAGCTGTCCACCTCGACCCGCTGGGAGGAGGGGGATTTCCGGAATAATTATTTTGCCGGCGATCGGCTGGAGAGAACCGTGAAGCGAGTGGCCAAGGTGAAGGAGACCATCGGCTCGGCCGAGAAGGATCTGGCGACGGCAGCACTGAAGTTTGCGCTGAAGCCCAGCGCGGTTTCTACGGTGATTCCGGGGATTCGAAATGTCAGACAGGCGGAGCTGAATTGCGCGGTGAGCGAAATGCCGCCCATCAGCGATGAGCTGGAGCAAAAGCTTCGGCCGCATAATTGGCGGCGGGCGTTCTGGTATGCGGGGAAATGAGGAGGAATTGAGTGATTGAATCATTGAACCATCGCGAGGCGCACAGCGCGTCGGCAATGATTCAATGACCCGATGAGTCAATGATTCAATAGGTCTTACCGTTTGCGTCTATCGCGGCGGGCTTTGCGCTTTTTGCTTCCGATCTTGCGGCGACGGCGGGGCTTGGACATTCAATCACTCCTTTGGTTGACAGGCGTAGGTTAGCCGAAAAGTCGGGGGCGGCAAGGGGTCATCGCTCCTGCGGCCCAATCGTCATCGGCGGATTGCCGCTGAGCCAGGGGCGGGTGTGATAGTCGGCCAGGGTGATTCCCATCAATATCGCCAGCCACGCCAGCCCGGCCACCACGAACACCTTGGTCAGCCCGCTGCTGCCCTTGATGTGCATGAAATAGAGGACGACCAGCGTCGCCTTGACGATGGCGATGGTCATGGCGATGACGATGCCGATGCGGCTGCCCCAGGGGATGTAGGTGGCGATCACGGTGATCACCAGCAACGCCATGAGGGCCGCGAAGACTTTGAAATAGGTGGTTTTGGTGATGTGCTCGCTCATGGGTCG
>JBGPEF010000555.1:0-3910 GCA_041482675.1 Tepidisphaeraceae bacterium
ATATCGGGCGCTTCCGCCGCCTCTACATTCCCTTCCTCATGTGGAGTCTGATTTACCTGATTCTCCGCACCGGCAAACGCGCATTGTTCACCCAGGACGGCCTGGTGCATCTCGATTCTTCACGCCTGCTCCTGGGCACCGCTCGGCATCTGTGGTTTCTCCCCTTCATTCTCATGGCGTGCATCGCCTGCTATCCGCTTCGATCAATTCTCCCCCGTCTGCGCTTAGGCCGAGTGGTTCTGGCCCTCATTTGCATCGTTAGCGGCCTGATCATCTCGCGCATCCGCTGCCCCGACATTCCGCGCGTCGAGCCCTACATCGGCAAGTTCTACATCAACGTCTGGATGTTCCTCCCCGGGATCATGTGGGCCATCGCCCTCGCCGCGCTCTATCCACTCCTTCCGCGCAAGCTCACCGGCACACCATTGATTGCATTTCTCGGCCTGGCCATTCTCATCAGCGCAACCGTCTGGCTCTGGCTCGGCTCGCAAATCCCCTTTGTCGACACCCGCTCCGTCCCCTCGCTCCCCCGCAATCTTTCGGGCCTCGGACTGCTGCTCATCGCACTCCATCCCCTCAACAGTGCGCTGCTGTCCCCCCTCGCCGCCTTTGGCTGCGGCACCTACGGCGTCTATCTCGTCCATCTCCTCTTCGTCGATCCCCTGCAATTACTCGCCAGGCGCGCCCACCTCGGCCGCCACTGGTGGCTGGACATTCCCACCTTCCTCCTCTCCGTCCTATTCAGCTATCTCCTGGTCCGCCTGCTGCGATCGTCCAAGCTCTCTTCCTGGCTGATCCCGTAGCACGGGCATCGTGCCCGTGTCTTCTCCTTGCAACAATCAAACCCGCGACCCCGATCACAGAATTGTTATTCTTCAGCGCGGATCGAAAGCTGATATGGGTGCGCTACCCCACCCCTGTCATTGGCATCAATCAGGCTCAAAAGATACACCCCATCGGCCGGCAACCGCACCCGCAAAATCGAATCCACCCCCCCATCTTCATCATCGCTGTTGGCCAGGATTCGCCCGTTCTCATCGTAGAGATTCAAAGTCGAATCCAGCGCTGATCCCAGCCGTGCCGCCCTCACCTCCGCCACAATCATCTGCCCGCCCTTGCCCGTAAACCGAAAAACATCCACGTCCATCGGCTCGCCGATCTGCCCCTCGATCACTTTCCCAAGGTCCACATCCTGAGGTTTTCTGAAACTGCCATTGGGCTCCTTTTCCGCCACCGTGCTCCCCTTTTCCATCACCTGAATCGAATGCCGCTGGCTCTCTCCATCCGGGGTGACGACTACGAACAAAAGCGGCCCCGCCGGAATCTCCGCCGGCAATTTCAGCTCAATCTCCACCTGGGTATCCCCCGCCTTCGCCGCCTCCAATGGCTTTGGTGCTTCTGACTTCCCCTTGGACTTGATCTTCACCTCAACCGGCGCCTTCGCATCGACAAATCGAACCGCCGTCGCATTCTCCAGCTTCAGCCCGCGAATTTTCACCGTCCCATTGCTCCCCACCTCCACCCCCAGCGGCGATGTCATCAGAACCTTCGGCGGCTCCTTTTTCTTCTCATCCTTCTTCTCCTCTGCAATGAGAATTGCCGCGCAGCACAAAACCAACCCCATCGTCAGCGCCATCCTTCTCACGTGTACAACTCCGAAATGGCCGACCCCTCATCCAGAATCTCCACCGGCCGACCCTCCGGCGTGCGAATCTGTTTCCTCGGATTGATCCCCAGCGCCTCATAGATCGTGTAGCACACATCCGCCGGCCGAACCGGCCGGTCCGTCACATACGCCCCCTCCTTGTCCGTCACTCCAATCACCTTCCCACCCCTCACACCCGCCCCCGCAAACAGCAGCGACCCCGCCTTCCCCCAGTGGTCCCGCCCCGCATCCTTGTTCACCTTCGGCGTCCTTCCAAACTCTCCCATCACCACAACCAATGTCTCATCCAGCAATCCCCGCCGATCCATGTCCCTCACCATCGACGAAAATCCCTGATCAAACACCGGCAACTTCTTCTCCAACCCCTCCCAGATCTTCGCATGATGATCCCAACCGCCGCTGTTGATCGTCACGAATCGCACCCCTCGCTCGACCAACCTTCGCGCCAGCAAACAGCTCTGCCCAAACTCATTTCGTCCATAATCCTCGCGCGTCCGCTCATCCTCTTTCTCAATGTCAAACGCCGCCTGCGCCTCGGCCGACAGCACCATCTCCGCCGCCCGCCGCTGAAACTCATCGTACGTCGCCATCTGGTCGTTCCCCTTGATCTGCGATGACAACGAATCGACCGCCCCCAGCAACGTCTTCCTTCTCTCCAGCGCATGATTGGTCAGCGGCTGCGCCAGCGCCAAATCCCGCACCTTGTAATCCTTCTTATTCGGATCTCCCGCCTTGAACGACTCATATCTCCCGCCCAAAAACGCGCTCTTGCCCAGTTCCCACGTGAACGATGGATTCTTCGGCACCGCCACGTACGGCGGGAGCAGACCGGCAAATCCCATTTCATGCGCCACCACCGCCCCCATGGCCGGATAATCGCCAAACGGCGAGCCGAATCGTCCGCTCAAAACCCAGTTCGTCGCCGTCTCATGATGATCATTCTCATGGCTGCCCGAGCGAATCAGGCAGACCTTGTCCATCGTCTTGGCCATCCGCGGCAGCAGCTCGCCGATCTTCAACCCCGTCACGTTCGTCGCAATCTCCTTATATTTCCCCCGAATCTCCTCCGGCGCACCCGGCTTCAGATCAAACGAATCATGATGCGACAATCCCCCGCCCAGGTAGACCAATATCACCGACTTCGCCCGCGCCCCGCTCGTCTGCGCCGCCATCAAATTCGCCAGCGAAAACCCCAGCGGCGCCAGCGCCCCCACCCGCAAAAAATCCCGCCGCGAAACCCCGCTGCACAACCGATGCTTCTGCCGATTTAAAAACACATCAAACATATAATGTAGGGTGGGGCTTGCCCCACCGATCCTTCCTCAATGATTAAACCCAAACTCCTTCGAGTTCAAAAGCGCCCACATCAAATCCCTATAAACCTCTTCCCTGGCATCCCCCGCCCCAATCGCATCCGCAACCGCCTTCTTCTCTAGATCTGTCGGCGGACGTCCTATGGTCGATAAAAACATCTCCTCCACCACATCCCCACTCTTCATCATCGCCGCCAATCTCCCCTCCGGCGCTTTGATCTTCTTCTCCAGCTCTTCCCCATTGTGCAGATGCAGCAACTGCGGCAGCGTCACATCCCCGCTCCTCTCACAGGCACACGCCGTCACTCGATCCGATCGTCCAAACAGCGTCAGGAAATACGATCCCACCCCCGGCTCCGGCAACTGCACCGCCTTCATCCCCACTGGATACCCACTGAACGAATCCGGCACGCCCGTGGCCGCACTGATCGCGTCCAGCATCACTTCCGCCGGCAGCCGCCGGGCATAGCAATGCGAATAAAACTTCCGCTCCGTCTCATTCCCCGCCAGCGTCTTGGATGAAAGTTGATAAGTCCGCGAATTGAGAATCACCCGCATCAATTGCCGCAGGTCATACCCATGCGACACCAAATCCTCTTTCAGCATCGCCCAAAGCGCTGGGTTGGATGGCGGATTACTCGAGCGCAAATCATCCACCTGCTCCACCAGCCCCACTCCCAGATAATGCTTCCAGATGCGGTTCACCATGTTTCCGCTGAACGCCTCGTTCTTCGGCCCGGTCACCCATTCCGCCAGCCGCCCCCGCGGGTCCTCCCCCGGCTTCAGCTCCAATTCCGTCCGATCCAGTGTCTGTGGCGTCATCTGCATTTTCGTCCGCGGCTGCATCACCACCGGCTTCTTCCCCATCGCAGCGGCCAACTGCTTCCTAATTTCCTCCACCCGCTTGCTCTCCTCCTTCACCTTGGCCGCC
>JBGPEF010000556.1:0-3893 GCA_041482675.1 Tepidisphaeraceae bacterium
ACCGGGCCTCCGGGTAAAAAAGCGTCTTGGAGCCGATCACCCGATCGAGCTCGCTACTCAACTGGGACAATGATCCCCATCAGACGCCTCCCCGCGAGGCCCGGTGTGCATAGTTTCCCATTTTCTCTCCCCACCCCTCTCACCTCCTCTCCCACCCCCTCCTCCCCCGCCCCTCTCCGCGCCAGCCTCCACGCATCCACCATCCTCCTCATCCTCTGCCCCGCATTCAATTTCACCTCTCCCCCAAACACGTCATACCCCCTCCGCTCCATCCCCTTCAGCAACCCACCGTACAAAACCGCCATCGTCGCCGCGGCCAATCTCGACCCATCTCCCCCCACCCAGCAAATCCCCGCCGCCCCCGACCGATACAACTCCCGCGCCCGCTCCATCTCAAACCGCATCAGCTCCACAAACCTCTCATTCACCACACCCCCCCTCAGCTCCTTCTCCCCATATCGAAACCGAATCAAATCCTCCAGCGGCAGGAAAATCCGATTTCTCTCCCCATCCCGCTTCAAATCCCGCAAAATCCGCGTCAGCTCCACCGCCATCCCCAACTCCACCGCCCGCTCCTGCCCATCGCTCCGCGTCAGCCCCAATATCGCGCTCAGGATCAACCCGATCGATCCCCCCCGCCGCCGCAGGTATCGCTCCAACGCACCCCACGTCGCGAAGCGCAGCGCCGTCGCCCGCATCTTCAACCCTTCCACCAGATCCAAAAACCATTCCCTGGGAATCTGGTACCGCCCAATCGCCCCCGCCAGCACATGCATCACCGCCTGCGAAGCCTCCCCCCCAACACTCGGCCGACAAATCTCCCCCACATACATGCTCTCCAACCTCTCCGACACCAATCCCACCCGCCCCTCCAGATCGCTCCCCGAAGCGCACGCCCCCTCACCCATCCCCGGCCGCCCCTCCACATCCAGCGCCTCCTCCAGCATGTGTACAAACGCCCCCACCGCCTGCACGGCCACCCGCTTGCGGGCCGGAAGGAAAAACGAAGCCAAATACACATTCCGCGCCTGCTCCCGGCACTCCCCCCCCACCGCGCGAACCACCCACCGATCCACCGGCCCAGCCAAATTAATCTGCGGAACGGTATTCATGCCCAAACCCATCATAGCTGCGCGGCGATGGCACTCGCGAGACAGCGCGGCACACATCCACTCCCAGTCCCACCATCGATCAACCAACGCACGACCGGGAGTTCCCCCGCCCACCACCCCACCACGTCGATGCACAAATGCTGATTACAAAATCAATTATATCACAACCACCAACGCCCCAGAATATTCTTCATTTCCCCCAAGCCCCTGGCACCCCCATTGCTCTAACGTTTCTTCGTCAACACCGGAATGTCTGCAAAACACCCACTGCAACATTCCGACTCACTCTCCATTCCCTCCTCCTGAACGCCGGGTCGAGCCCCCCGGCGTTTTTTTACGCGCCCACTTTTCCTCATCGCCCCGGCGCAACCACCGCCGGCGGCGAGGGGCCGGTTGTCGGCGCGGCCGCCGCAGGTGGCGCCAGCAGGGTCTTGTGCAGCACAATCACCGCCACCGTGAAATAGATGATCAGCCCCGTCACATCCACCAGCGTGGCCACAAATGGCGCCGAGCTGGTCGCCGGATCCAACCCCAGCCTCCGCAGCAGGAACGGCAACATGCTTCCCACAACCGAACCAAACATGACCACCCCAATCAGACTGATCCACACCGTCGTGCCCATCAGATAAGGATGGTGTTGATAGTTGGCCCATCCCAGGTAATGCCAAAGCAGTATTCTTATAAAGCCAATTCCCCCCAGGAAAGCGCCGAGCGTGAAGCCGGAGAAAAGCTCCTTGCGCAAGACCCGCCACCAGTCATTGAGCCGCAGTTCCTTGAGCGCCAGCGAGCGAATCATCAGCGACGTCGCCTGCGAGCCGGAGTTGCCGCCGCTGCTGATGATCAGCGGCACAAACAGCGCCACTACGGCCGCGCGCTCAATCTCGTTTTGAAAATGCCCCATCGCCGTGGCCGTCAGCGTCTCCCCCAGAAAAAGCGCCGCCAGCCAACCGCCTCGTTTGCGGATCATCGGCCAAAACCCCACCTCCATGTACGGCGCATCCAACGCCTCCATGCCGCCCATCTTCTGCATCTCTTCCGTGGCCTTCTGCTCGGCCACATCCAGCACATCATCCACCGTGATGATCCCCAGCATGTGCCCCGCCGCATCCGTCACCGGCAACGCCACCCGGTCATACCGTTCGAAAGCCGCCAGCACCTCCGACTTGGTCGCCGTCGCCTGAAGCGCCACCAGCGGCCGATCCTCGATGTCCACCACCTTCATCTCCGGCGGCGCCAGCACCAGCGACCCCAGCCGCAGGTCCTCCATCAGCTTCCCGTCGCTATCCACGATGTAAACGACGTTCAGCGTCTCCTTCCCCCGGCCCGTCTTGCGGATCTGTTCCAGCGCATCCTTCGCCATGATCTCCGGAGCCAGCGCCACATACTCCGGCGTCATGTACCGCCCCGCGCTTCCCTCCGGATAACCCAGGAGCTGCCGGGCCGATTTCAGCTCATCGGGCGAGAGCGTCTCCAGCAACCGCCGCGTCACCTCCGCCGGCGTCTCCTCCAGCAACCGGGTGCGATCATCCGGCGTCATCTGATCGAGGATGCTCCGCACCTGCTCATTGCTGAAGCAGTGCAGCAACTCCTCCTGTCGATCCAGCGGCAGATACGAAAACACCAGCGCCGCCATCTTCCGCGGCAACACCCGGAAAATGACCCCCTCATCCTCCACCGGCAAATCGATGAGCACCTCCGCAATATCCACCGGCGGCAACTCCGACAGCGCCTCCCGCAGCTCATCCCAGTTCTTCCGCTTGATAATTTCTTCCAGGTCTGCCTGGAGGACGTTTCCGATCATGAAACAATATTATCAACGATTTCCCCGCATCCAAATCGCCGCCCACTTCGTCTCTAATCTTTCTCTTTTCCCCCAACCGAAACCTCCACCACCGTAGGTCCGGCTGTGCCGGACAACCCCGCGGGCGACGCGGCAATCGCCGAACCTGCCGGCGTCATCACACCCGCCACTTTCCTTCACTCCTTCCTCCCATGCAACTGCTCCCTCACAATCCGGTCATAATCCAGCCCCGCCTGCTTCACCGCCGCGATATAGGCGTCAAAATAATATCTCGCAGCAAAAAATAGCGCCGAGTGCTTCTTCTTCATCGCCGCGTACCGCAAATCCTCCCCCTCCTCATCTAATTCCCGCAGTCTCTGCAACACCTGCGACCGCTCCCACCCCGCCAGCGGCTTTCTTGGTGGTTGGTACGGAATCCCAGCCAGGCCCAACGCCTCGCTCACCCGCCCAAAATACGCACGACATGCCGCAAAGAGCCGCGAATTTGCCCGCCGAATTGCTCTCCCGTTTGCTTCCACTCCCGAGTCAACCAGTGACCGCAGCTCGCTCAAAATCCTTTCCTGGCTCCATTGCGCGGTTCGCGGCCTCTCATATTTAAGCCCCAGCGCTTCGACGGCTCGGGGGTACCCTCCAAACAATGTCGCTGCCGCTCTTGCCAACCCTGGATTGCCTGGCTGCACCCTGGAATATGCAAGATCCTTCCCCTCCCGATGAAGTTTCCTCAGTTCATCCAGGACCTTCTGCCGATTCCACTTTACCTTCCCGTAATAATCGACGCCGGCTGCCTTCAGCGCCGCCTCCGTTGAACCAAATTCACGAAGAATGGACGAGTAGTATCCTTCCGCGTGCTCCAAAATCCGCGCGCAATTCAACTTAACCCCCGCTGCCGCCAACTCCTGAAGTTTTAAGATAATCTGTGCTCTTTCCCACCTTGGAGGACGAACCCTGATTTCTTCATAATTAAGGCCCGCCGCTTCGAT
>JBGPEF010000557.1:0-3889 GCA_041482675.1 Tepidisphaeraceae bacterium
CCCACCCGCTCCCCCCTCCCAAGCATGCCGCCACGACGAGTTGGCCTTCGTGTCCTTCGTGCCTTCGTGTCTTCGTGTTTAATCTTCTCCCCCCCCGAGCCAAACCATGATCACCCTCGGCATCGACATCGGCGGCACCTCCGTCAAAACCGCGGCCTTCCAGGATGACCGCCTCCTCTCCGCCGCCCAAAGCCCTCCCTACTCCCGACCCTCCACCGCCCAACTCATCGACTCGATTCGCAAAGCCCTCCTCCCCTCCATCAAACCCCAGCGCCTCGGCCTCTGCCTCCCCGGCCTCTATGACGCCGCCCAGCGAAAGATCACCCAATCCATCAACGTCCCCGGCCTCGTCGGCCCCACACTCGACGAGCTCATCTCCCAATCCCTCGGCCAGCAACCGCCCCCAATCCAGATCTTCACCGACGCCCTCGCCGCCGCCCACGACATCCAGCTCATGAAAAAACTCCAGGGCCGCCTCCTGGTCATCTCCCTCGGCACCGGCATCGGCGCGGCCGTCCTCGACGAGGGCAAACCCCTCCACGTCGATGGCCCCTCCCCCGGCCATCTCGGCCAGATGGATGTCACCATCGAAGGCCACACCGCCATCGGCCCCGACGGCGGCGCTGGCTCCCTCGAAGGCTATATGGGTTCTGCCGCTCTCATCAAGAAATACGGCGACGTCCCCACCGCCCTCAAATCCTTCCGCGGCTTCGAACCTCCCCTGCGCGCCCTCGCCCGCGCCATCCGCGTCTGTCATGCCATCTATCGCCCCCACCACATCATCCTCGCCGGCGGAATCGGCATCCGCATGGCCCACCTGATCGAATCCATCCACGCCCTCGTCTCCACCCACCTCTCCAGCATCGCCCGCCCCAACTGGACCCTCAGCACCGGCGACTCCGACTTCCACGCCGCAAGAGGTGCGGCCCGACTCGCGGCTCTTTGAGTGCAGGTGCGGATTCCCCACGCTTCTCGCCAAAAGTGGCTCGGCGGGATATAATTCGGCTATGACCGTGGAGAATTTCCAAACCGCTTTGGACGCGTTGCACCGGCGGCAGCCATTTCGTCCATTCACCGTCGAGCTTGTCAGCGGTGATCGTTTCGAAGTTGACTTCCCCGGCGCCCTGACTACCCGCGATGGTATTGCCGTTTTCATTCGTCCTGGCGGCGCGCCGGTCATCTTCGACCACGAGAGTGTCAGCCAATTCATCGCCGAGCGAAACACGGCCGCCTGACGCGTCGCCTTCCACGCGCACGCTTGACAACCCCACCTCTCCCCCCCGCTAATGCGCCCATGGCTGATTCTCAAACCCTTGAACAGCGCTACAAAACCGGCCTCACCATCGGCCTCCTCACCTTCATCTTCCTCCTCGTCCTCTTCCTCCGCCACGACTTTTGGCAATGGGACACCCCCGGCCATCTCCTCTTTGGCTTCCTCCCCGTCGGCCTCTGGTGGCAGGCCGGCGTCACCCTCCTCGCCACCCTCATGATGGCCCTCATGGTCCTCCTCGCCTGGCCCTCCCACCTCGAACAAGCCTCAACCACCAAACCGTAACCACCAACAACAAACCACCAACAACAAACGCATGTTGCCAGCCCTCATCGTCTTCCTCTACCTCGCCATCGTCCTCTACGTCGGCATCTTCGCCTTCCGCCGCTCCAGAGGCGGCGCTGAAGACTTCTTCCTCGCCAATCGATCCCTCGGCCCCTTCGTCTTCCTCCTCTCCCTCTTCGGCTCCAACATGACCGCCTTCTCCATCCTCGGCTCCTCCGGCCTCTCCTTCCGCATCGGCATCGGTGTCTTCGGCCTCCTCGCTTCCATCTCCGCCATCGTCATCCCCATGTCCCTCTTCCTCATCGGCACCCGCCTCTGGTCCATCGGCAAACGTTTCGGCCACATGACCCAGGTGCAGATCTTCCGCGACCGCTGGGAAATGAAACACATCGGCACCCTCATCTTCACCCTAGAAGCCCTCATGCTCGTCCCCTATATCATCATCGGCGTCATGGGCGGCGGCGAAACCCTCGAAGGCATCAGCAATGGATTTGTCCCCTACTGGCTCGGCGGCCTCATCGTCGCCCTCGTCGTCATGTCCTATGTCTTCTTCGGCGGCATGCGCGGCACCGCCTGGGTCAACACCCTCCAAACCCTCATGTTCCTCGTCTTTGGCGCTATCACCTTCATCATCATCTCCCACGCCATCGGCGGCTTCTCCGAAACCACGCAGCGCCTCCTCTCTGGCCCCGACGCTAGCCTTCTAACCCGCGCTGCCATCCCCAAAGGAACCTATTTCTCCTACGCCCTCATCCCCCTCTCCAGCATCATGTTCCCCCACATCGCCATCTTCTGTCTCACCGCCCAAAAAATGACCAGCTTCCGCAAGACCGTCATCTTCTATCCCCTCTGCATCATGCTCACCTGGCTACCGGCCATTTTTCTGGGCGTCATGGCCGCCGGCCAGCCCCGCATCGTGGCCGCACTCGCCTCCAAATCTCCACAGTTCGAAAATTTCAGCAAGGAAGACCCCGCCGCCGCCGATCTGGTTCGTGAAGTTGCCGCCGGCGCAATTCCCATCGACAACCCCGAAGCCCTCATCCTCCAGCAGCCCCGCCTCAAGGCCCGACTCAAAATCCTCGCCAACTCCAACTCCGACGGCGTCATGCTCCAGATGCTCTCCACTTACGCCCCCGGCCTCATCGCCGGCCTCCTCGGCGCTGCCATCATGGCCTGCGTCATGGCCTCCGACTCCCAAATCCTCGCCCTCTCCACCATGTGGGCCGAGGATATCTATCATTTCTACGGCGGCCAAAGTGAAACCGCCCGCGTCTGGTCCGCCCGCGCGTTCGTTGTCATTTGCACCATCGTCGCCTACATCATCGCCTTATCCGTGCACAAATACGCCAACATCTTCGACCTCGCCGTCCAATACGCCTTCTCCGGCTACGCCTCGCTGGCCCCCCTGATGATCGCCGCTCTCTTCTGGAAGCGAAGCACCAAATACGGCGCGCTGGCCGTCACCCTCTGGGTCGCGCTAACCTTGATCTTCATCAGTTGGCTCCAATACACCACCCAACACCTCGCCCCCGCCAATCCGAATCTCCCCCCAAACCCGATTCCGCACTTCCCCACCCTCTACCGCGAATTCAACCGCATCAGCTTCACCCAACAAAGATTCCTGATCGTCCTCCCCATGTTCATAGGAACATCCCTCATGATGATTGCCGTTTCTCTGCTAACAAAAAAGCCGTCCGACTCGACTATCTCCAAATACTTCCCAAACTGATTGTGGTCTCTGCGTCTCTGCGTCTCTGCGGTTAATCTTCTTTCCCACGTGCCCCTAAACCTCACCATCCTCGCCGCCGGCGCTGCCGGAATGTATTGCGGCTCCTGTCTCCGCGACAGCGCCCTCGCCCGCGCCCTCATCCGCCTCGGCCACAACGTCACCCTCATCCCCCTCTATACCCCCGTCCGCACCGACGAAAAAGATGTGAGTATCCAGCAAGTCTTCTACGGCGGCCTCAACACCTGGCTCCAGCACGCCATCGGCCTGATATTCCGCCACACCCCTCGCTTCATCGACAAACTCTTCGACAGCAACGCCATGCTCAACTTCGCCGGCAAGCTCGGCGCTAACACTCCCCCCTCCAAACTCGGCCCCTTCACCGTCTCCATCCTCAAAGGAATTGCGGGCCCCCAGAAAAAAGAACTCCGCCGCCTCACCGCCTTCCTCCGCGACGAAATCAAACCCCAGATCGTCACCCTCCCCAACGCCATGTTCCTCGGCACCGCCCCCTATCTCCGCGAGCAATTAAAGGTCCCCATCATCTGCGAGCTCACCGGCGAGGACATTTTCCTGGACGCCATGATCGACCCCTGGAAAACCCAGGC
>JBGPEF010000558.1:0-3889 GCA_041482675.1 Tepidisphaeraceae bacterium
CGGACCACTGGCTGATTTTTTTTCCGCCGGGGAGGACGGAGAGGAGCTTGTGGAGGATGCGGGTGTCGCGGGGCGGGGCATCCCAGCGTTCCTGGAGCCATTTTTTCAGGTCGTCGAGTTCTTCCTGGGCGATTTTGGCGGCCTCGGTTGGAGGAATTTTGGCCTGGGAGAAGAGCTGGCCGTCGGCGGAGATGAGGGCGGCGGTGGGAGGGGTGGCGGAGATGACGTCATCGACGCGGCTTTGAAGGATGGTGAATTGGTCGGTGAGGGTGGAGGAGAAATCGGGGAGCTGGCCGGGGGATTGGGTGGTGGTGGGAGGGGAGAGGGAGACGGATTGGCCGCGGAGGAGGTCGAAGGCGGTGCGGGGGAGTCGGAGGAGGAGGCCGGGGACTTGGCGCACGCGATCGAGCATGCGCTGGGGGCCCATGAGATAGAGGATGCTTTGTTCCTGCATGCGGCGCTGGAGCTGGCGGGTGACGGGGCTGACATCGACGCCGGCGGGAGGGACGGCCATGGCGCGGAGGGAGGCGATGGCGGAATCGACGGCTTTGCGCTGCTCGCGAAGAGGGGAGATGATCTGGTCGCGAAGGCGGTCGAGGAGATCGGAGGAGCGATTGGCGAGGGCGGCGCGGCGCTGGTTTTTGTCTTGATGGGTCAAAGTGTGGTTGAGGGCCCCTACCACAGTTCGGAGCGATTCGAGATTGGTGTCGGGTGGGGGTTCGTAGGCGGCATCGTCGCGAGGGAGGGCGAAGATTTTGGCATTGAGGCCGCGGGTGGCGAGCTGCTGGCGGAAATCTTCGAGGACGGCGGATTCTTCGAGCTTGTTCATGACGAAGAGGCTGGGGAGGGCGTAGCGCTGGGCGAGGCGGTAATAGGGGAGGAGCTCGGTCATCTGATATTTTTCGGGAGTGACGAGGAAGATGATGGCCTGGGCCCAGCGGAAGGCGCGGTCGGCTTCGGCGTGATGGGCGGGCTGATCGCCGTCGAGGTCGGGGGTGTCGGTGAGGGTGATGGAGTTGGTGAGGTCGGATTTGTGGAGAACGATGGCGAGCGCGCCGGCCTGGCCGCGGGCGGGGAGGGAATCTTTGGGGATGATCTGGTGATCGAGGCGGAGCCAGTTTTGGGGGATGGCGTCGTTGTCGCGGGCGATGGCGACGGGGCCGCTGGTGAAGGTGCGGCGGAAGGAGGCGGCGGAGATGTTGGCTTGGAGGAGGCGATTGGTGAGAGTGCTTTTGCCGGTGCCGGTGCCGCCGAGGAGGACGGTGAGGGTGGGGTGGTCGTGCTTGGGATTTTTGAGGTGGAAGAGGAGGGCCTGGGTGTCGGAGCGGAGGCGGGAGATGCGGTCTGGGCCGACGGCGGGAGTGCCGCGGAGGCGGGTGATTTGGTCCTCGAGTTGGGACCAGAGGGTGGGGAGTTTGTCGAGGGGATCGGACATTGGGGACAAGTTAGATTGGGGTGGGGGAAAGTGCAAAAGAACGAAGAGGAGTAAGAGAAAGAGAAAGATTAGGATTAGGATTAGGAAGAGGATTAAGAGCAAGATTAGGATTAGGAGTAGGATAAGAGATATGGCGAAGCACGCGGGTATTGGGGTGCTGCTGGGGGTGGGGTTGGTGATTCGGCTGGGGTGGGGATTGATGCAGCCGGGGGAGATTGATGAGCGGCTGCCGGATCAGGGGGAGTATTTGGAGCTGGGGCAGAATGTGCTGAAGGGGGAGGGGCTGAAGTTTTACGACTCTCGGGTTGATCAGTTTTTGCAGGCGTATCGGATGCCGGGGTATCCGGTGTTTGTGGCGGGATTTGGGGGATCGGTGAGATTGGTGCGGGTGGCGCAGGGGGTTGTGGATACATCGACGATTTTGGCGAGCTATTTGTTGGCGCGAAGATGGCTCACGAAAGGGCCGGCGCTGCTGGCGGCGGCGGGGGTGGCGTTTAATCCGTTCATGATTTATTTCTCGGGGTTGATTCTGAGTGAGACGGTGTTCACAGCGCTTTTGGTTTGGGGGTGTGTGCTGCTGGTGTGGCATCCGAATTTTTTGTGGGGGGGGATTGTGCTGGCGCTGTCGGTATTGGTGCGGCCGTCGGCGGTGGGGCTGCCGGTGGTGCTGGGGATTGTGTCGGTGTTTGTGAATTACACGCCGGGGTTGATCGAGGCGCGGCGGGGGTGGATGCGGTTGCCGGTGGGGACGACGATGTTGCTGCTGGTCATCTTTGTGCTGTTGCCCTGGGCGGCGAGGAATAAGGTTCGGTTGGGGGAGTGGGTTTGGCTGACGACCAATGGGGGCGTGACGCGATACGACGGGTTTAATCCGGAGGCAACGGGGGCGAGCGACCAGCGATTTTTGGCGCGGCCGGAGATGAGATTGTTGCGACATATGACGGAAGTCGAGCGGGATGAGTATTTATCGCAGCAGGCGAACAACTGGATCCGGCGGATGTGGGAGCATGATCCAGCGCGGCTGATGCGGCTGACGGCGGCGAAGATTGGGCGGACATGGAGTCCGATACCGCTGAGCGCGGAGTTTGGGGGGCGGCGGCTGTATAAAATCGCGGCCGGGGCGTATTCGATCCCGCTTCTGACGCTGAGCGTAGTGGGATTATGGGCGTCGCGGTTAGCGCGATCGGCACGTCTGTTTTTGCTGTTCCCGGTGCTGTATTTTACGATGATACATGCGGTGTCGGTTGGGTCCCTCCGCTATCGCGTTCCGACTGAGCCGTTGCTGGCAGTCCTTGCCGCCGCTGGAGTTATGACCATTTTTGACTGGATCCGCCGACGCCGAAGCAGCGGGCGGGCGGTGTGAGGCTTTTGCGCAATTTATGGGACGTGGGTCTGCGCCGGGCCGATTTTGTGTGAGAATCACGCCTTATGCCTTATGGCATCACCAATTTCGAAGTTCCGATGGATGCGGGATTGCGTCCGTTGGCGGCGGTGCGCCAGCGCAGTTTGCGGCGGCACATCTGGATGGTGGTGTTGTTCATCAGCCTGTGCACGATCATCTGGGCGTATTGGACGATCACCGATTCGAATCGGGTGCGCGAGCTGGCCGAGACCACGCTGAGCAAGCTGGTGGGCGGGAAGGTGAAGGTGGGGAGCGCGACGCTGTCGATTTTCGAGGGGCTGAGATTGCGGGATGTGCGGGTGTATGTGGATGATCCCGCGAAGCCGCAGGCGCTGGTGTTCAAGGCGGAGCTGTTTCTGGTGAAGACGAATCCGGGGGCGCTGCTGGCGGGGCGATTGGAGCCGCGGCAGATCATGGCGATCAATCCGCGGCTGATCTTGTGCGAGGACATGGACAAGAAGGAGTGGAATTACAGCCGGTTGAATCGCAAACGGGATGAGAAGGCGCGTGATGCGGAGGGGAACGAGGGGGACAAGCAGCCGTTGCCGGAGGTTTTGCTGAGGGGGGGATGGGTGGAGTACAGCCGGATCGTGAATGGGCGCATGGAGCCGCTGGGGTCGATGGCGATCGACGGGCAGCTCACGCCGACAGCGCAGCCGGATCGGTACATGTTTGATTTGCAGAGCAGAGCGCCGGGGGAGGTGGTGGGGCCGAGGTTGAGGGGTGTGCTGGATATGCTCGATCCGCCGGTGGTGTTTGCGCGGTCGTCGGACCCGTTTTTGGAGAACTTTGCGTTTGATCATGCGATCCGGGCGATGCTGCCGTCGCAGGTTGAGGACTGGTGGGAGCGGCATCAACTGGCGGGGAAGATCACGGTCACGAAATTCAGATATGCGCCGTCGGGGAGGAAGGGCGTGGAGGATGAGTTTTACGTGGAGGTGGAGCTGGACCGGGTGAGGCTGGCGATTTTGCCGGAAGAGCTGATGGGGCAGCGGGAGTTTGAAAAGCTGAGGCAATATCGGCCGGGATTTGGCGTGGCGGGGATGGAGCGC
>JBGPEF010000559.1:0-3887 GCA_041482675.1 Tepidisphaeraceae bacterium
AAGACCGTCTTGAGATGGATGCGCGGATCCTCGGAAAGCCCGGCCATCAGCTCGCCATAAGCCCGGGCCACCCGGTTGGGAGTGCGCACCAATCCCTCCCGATCCGGATCCTCCCCGATCGCGATCAGGATCTCCCGCACCGCCCGCTCGATCCGCGGAACATCAATGCCGGCCGGGGGCGCAGAACGTGCGCCGCCGCGCTGGACAACCGACTCGGTGGAATGGCCGCGGTTATTTCCGTTGCGCTTGGGCATATAAGTCTCCGGTAGAGCCACGATTATAGGCCAACACCCCGCGGCCGGCCAAACCGCTATTTATAAAAGGACCAAACTTACCGCAGTCTTTGGCGTCATTACCAGCTATGATGGAGTGGGGTGCCTTATGCGGCTACTGAGCTTTCTGATCATCACTGGCCTCGTCACCGCCGCTCTGGCGGCCGGGCCGACTACCGCGCCATCCGCCAAGGAGCTCGACACGCTGATCGTGCAGCTTGGCCATGACGACTTTAAGGTTCGTGAGGAGGCCAGCAGCAGACTGGCCAAGGTCGGCAAGCCGGCGCTGGAGGCGCTCAAGCAGGCGCTGGCCAGCGGCGATCCCGAAGTGCAGTCGCGGGCCGAGATGCTCATCAAGCGCATCGAGCAGCGCCCCGTCCCGGGCGGGCCGGTGAGCAAGGATGAGCCGGTGGTGGCGCGCTCGCTGCGGATTTCCAACGACGGCGGCGTCAAGAACGTCGAGGTTCGCGAAAACAACCGGACCATCGTCATCCGCGAGGCGGCCGGCGCGATCGAGATGACCGTCAGCGCCATCGAGAACGGCAAGCGCGTGACCGAAGAATTCAAGGCCAAGAACGCGCAGGATTTGAAGCTTCAGAGTCCCGATGCATTCTCGCTCTATCAGCGCTGGTCGGGATCGGATGGCACCAATCCGCTGGTGCGCGGCGCGGAGAACCTGGTGATTCAGGGGCCGGTGTTCGTGGGAGGATTGCAGGCGGTGCCGCTGCCGCTCGATCCGATTGACGAGCTGAGGGAGCGGGTCGTGCAGCAGATGGAGAAGGCCAACGTCGCCGATGAGCAGCGCAAGCAGGTGGCCGATTTGCTGGACAAGTTGCAGCAGGGCCGGCCGCTCGGACAGATCGGGGCGGCCGAGGATCGCAACAAGCAGCTCAGCGAATACTTCAAGGCCAGCGATGAGCTTCGCGAGAAAATGGAAGCGCTGAAGCTGCCCGATCCCGGCGATGACCTGCCGCCGCCGGCCAAGTGGCGATTGGGAATTCAGGTCGCGCGCGATCCGGAGAAGCTGGTGGTGGGCAGCGTCGTGCCCGATTCACGCGGAGAGAAGATCGGCCTGAAGGTGGGGGATGTCATCGACAGGATCGATGACAAGCCCGTGAAGGACGTCGAGGGACTGAGAGAGATTCTCAGCGGCGCCAAGGGACCGATCGCCGTTGTGGTGCTCCGGGAGGGACAGTCGATGAAGCTGGAGGAGAAGAAGTGATTGTAGTCCAGCCTTTCCAGGCTGCATCGCAGGCTAAAAGCCCGCACTACAATTAAGCCTCTTCGGACAGCTTCTTGGTCAGCTTTTCACGCTGTTCCGGCGTCAGTTCCTGCCGCAGTTTCTTGCGGGCTTCCTTATAACTGGCCACGACCTTGTCCCGGTTCTTCTTGTCCTTGGGCGAGCGCGTCTCGGACTTGTCAACCTCGGCCTTCACTTTGCGGTTGGCATCGCGCAGGGCGGGGGCGATGCGGTCCTTCTGCTCCTTGGTGACGCCGACGGCATCCAGCTTGGCCATCAGGGTCTCGGCCGAGGCGGCGATGGCGTCGATCTCCTTGTCCAGCGCCTTCATCCGCTTGGCGATGTCCTTCTTCACATCGTCGTTCTGATAGACCACCTGCATCTTCTCCAGAAACGCGGCGTTGAGCTTGGCGCGCTTCTTGCGGGCGGCATCTTCAGTGCTCGGATCGGCCACGACCTGATCCAGCAGGTCTTCCTGCTGTTGGGCGAATTTGTCGATCGAGTTGCCCAGCGAGGTCTTGAGCTCGGGGGCAAACTGGGCGTCATCGACCACCAGCCGCATCATCCGCAGCTCGCCCACGTCCCATTCCGCGCGCAGGCGCGCGGCGGCCGCCTTGCCATCGGCGGGTTTCTTCTTCACCGGCTCATCCGCCTCGGGCTTGAGCTTCTTGGCGGCATGGACCGGCCAGGTTGCGACGGCCATGAGCAACGCCGCCATTGCCAAAGTTCGCATTTTCATTCCATCCTCACTCTCAAAATTATCTCGCCATTATCTCGCTCGCCCCATGATCAGCAGTGCGATTGTCAGCACTTGGAGCATGATTGCAAACAGCAGGTACATCTGGCCATTGGGCCCTTCGCGAAACAAAAACCCCAGAACCATCAACCCCAGCGCCAGCACCTGGGTGACCACGGACAGCAGGCTGGCGACGGAAAAATCGGCCGTTGGACCTTCGCGCTGGCGGCGCAGCTCGATGAGGATTTCCTGGAGGAGTTCCTCGCTGCTTCGAGTCGAAGCGCCGGAGCGGGATGAGGTGACCGTGTCATCCCTGGCGGCGGAGGGAATCACATCCTCGGGGCGCGCGGCGGCGGAAGGGGAGTTGGGAGCACCGGAGCTGTCGGTCGTGTCATCCATCATGCCTGTTTCCATTACTCTCATGGCTGCCTCGCCTATTCCCTCGGGGGCGCTGGCCGTTTGCGAAAATTCGCCTTCCGATGGCATAGCGCTCGCGGCCGCCAATGAGGAGACAACCGCGTGGGCCCGAGGTGAGCCTTCGACCGACGTCCTGAAAACCTCACGGCCGATAATCTCCATCGCCTCGGCCAGGGACGATGCCACGAAATCCGGCTCGACCTTCGACGGCTCCTCGGCGGCGGGCGAGGGAGGCAAAGCAGGATTCTTATACAGTATCGTCCGACATCCGGCCGCCCTTCCAGCTTCAATGTCGCGCGGGGCATCTCCGATAACCCAGCTTCGGCCCAGATCGAGCTTCAGCTTGTCGGCGGCGGCGAGGATCATACCCGGCTTGGGCTTGCGCAAGGGGCTGTCCTGGCGGTACTTCTCAACCGTCGCCTCGGGGTGATAGGGGCAATATTCGTGCAGGGCGATGGTGGCCGTGGCTTTGGCGGCTTTCAGCAATTCGTTGAGGCGGGTGTTGACGGCCCAGACGGCCTCTTCGCCGAACATGCCGCGGGCCACGCCGGATTGGTTGCTGATGGTGACCACGACAAAGCCCAGTTGGCGGGCCTTGGCGACGGCCTCGGCCGCCCCTTCGACCAGAACCACCTGCCGCGGGTCGGAGAGGTAGCCATCGCTGACGATCAGCGTGTTGTCGCGGTCAAAGAAGATGGCGGGGCGTTTGAGGGACATTTGATTCATGGTGGGGCAAGCCCCACCCTACAGGGAGTTGTCGGCATTGCCCACCAGGCCGGATTATTAAATGGACCGGCTAAATGGCAAGCTCATCGCCCTGAAATTCGAGGCGGTTGCCATCGGGGTCGCGGACGAAGAAGCGGTCGAGGCCTTCGATCTTGTAGGTATCCCAGGTGACCTGATGGCCGGCGGATTGGATGGATTTGGCGGCTGAATGCACGTCGCTGACCCAGAAGGCGAAGTGGCGGCGGGATGGTGCGTCGCTATCGCCGCGGGAAATCAGGTGCAGATCGACGGTGCCGATGCGATACCACGCGCCGGCGAAGTCGAAGCTTTTGGGGCGGGGGACTTCCGTGAGTTTCAACACGCCGCCGTAGAAGGCGCGGGCGCGGGGCATGTCGGTGACGTTGATGGCGACGTGGTCGATGCGCTGGATGGCCCAATCGGAGGGTTCGACGGATGGCGGCATGTGCGCATTCTAACGTAGGTCCGGCTGTGCCGG
>JBGPEF010000560.1:0-3884 GCA_041482675.1 Tepidisphaeraceae bacterium
CCCAAAAGTTTTCCCCCGCCCCTCCTGCACCACCCCACCCTCTTCCATTTCCCCACCGGTGCCCGGGGGTACTCTTGCTCAGATGCTTCCGCTCCTTGTGCGATATAGAGTGCCTACGAGCGCGAGCGCGAGAGCACATAACGCAAATGATCCGAACATCGCTGAGTTGGCGGCCATGGCGCCGTTTGATAACATATGAGGTTCATGCTCTGGTCGAGACGGAATCTGATTGCACTTGCGGCCGCAGTGGCGGCGATAGGAGTCGGTGTTCATCGATTGAAGCGGCCCCAGATTTCCAGCGATCCGATGCGCACACTGGAGAAGGCGGATCAATATGAGCTGTACTCGATTTTGCCAGGGCCGGAGCCGCAAGAGTCGAGGCCGGAGTTTCACTCCTATCCGGTTCTTGGGCATATTTCCATCACCGATCAAGCGGCGCGAGATCGATTGACGGCTGCGCTCAAAGCCGGAGCCGGAGCAGGCCACCGGAAGAACTGTTTCGTCCCTCGGCATGGGATTCGCGTCGTGAAATATGAAACGACCACGGATTTTGTTATTTGTTTTGAATGCAATCAGGTCCGGATCTGGAGAAACGGTCAGCATGATGGAGGATTTGTTGTTGGAGCGACTCCACAGCCAGTTTTCGACGAGATATTGAAAAGGGCCGGAATTCCGCTGGCGCCGAGCGCAATTGAGTCGAAGAACTGACGTGGCCATGGCACGCGTAGGCCGGGCTCTCCCGAAGTCGAGAGCCAGCACGGGCATCGGAGTACCGCTGCCCATGCCACCCAAAGGGCGACAAACCGAGCCGATTACTGATTGCCGATGCAGAGGAACTGGTTGTTGGTGGCGCCGAGGTAGAGGCGGCCGTTGAGGAGGGCGGGGGAGGAGAGGATTTGGCAGGGGTCGGAGGCGGAGGTGGGGAGGGGGAGGGTCCATTGGATTTGGCCGGTGGAGCGGGAGAGGGCGAGGATATTTCCGGTGGTGGTGCCGAGGTAGAGGCGATGGGCGTCGATGGCGGGGCTGGAGTTGAGGGGGCCGCCGGTGTCGGTTTTCCAGTTGGGTGTGCCGGTGGCGCGGTTGAGGCAATAGAGATTGCCATCCCAGCAGCCGAAGAAGAGTTGATCGTCGGCGATGACCATGGAGGTGCCGACAGCGCGGGGGAGTTTATAGGTCCAGAGGTCCTGGCCGTTGTTGATGTTCACGCAGTGGACCTGGCCGAGGTCGGCCGGGCCGGAGCCGCCAACCTGGGCGTTGGATAGGCCGAAGTAGACACGGTCGCCGACGATGGCGCTGGTGCCCCAGACGCTGGCGGGCATGGGGCGCTGCCAGAGGAGGCGGCCGGTTGTGGCGTTGATGGCCAGATAGCTGGCGCGGTCGTAGCCGGTGCCGACCAGGAGGATGTTGCCGGCGAGGACGGGGGATTCATCGATGTGATAGCCGGGGAATTGCCAGATTTTTTGGCCGGTGATGGCGTTGAGGCAATAGATGCCGTCGTCGCCTGCGCCGAAGTAGACGCGGCCGTCGCGGATGGTGGGGGGGCCTTCGGCGTGGCTGGCGACTTTGAATTGCCAGAGGAGTTTGCCGGTGGCGGCGTCGAGGCAGCGGAAGAGGGAGTTGGTGTTGTCGTGGAGGCCTTCGCCGACATAGACGCGGCCATCGACGACGGCGGGGGAGCAGTAGACTTCCTGGTTGGTGGGGACTTGCCAGATTTTTTGGCCGGTGGTGGCGTCGAGACAGTAAACAAAGCCGGAGCGGGAGACGACGTCGATGTTGGCGGAGGCGACGAAGATGTGATTGCCGACGATGGCGGGGGAGGAGGAGAAATCGCTGGGGGTGGCGATGGTTTCGCGGTAAATCCAGAGGATTTTGGGAACGGCGGCCGGGCCCTGGAGGCGATCGGGGGAGCCGCTGCGGGTCTGGTTGGCGCGGTAGGTGGGCCAGTCGGCGGATTTTGCGGGTTGTGTGGTGGCGGAGGGGAGATGAGATGGCGGAATCCGGGAATAGGCGAGGGCTGAGCCGAGAAAGATCGCGGTTAGCGAGAGGAGGAACGGACGGCTGGGCAACTTCATGTTCATTGGACGGGCTGACGGCGGGAAAGTTGCCGTTTCCACTGCTGGGCATCGGATGAGGATGGGATGGACTTGCGTCTTGTTGCGGGTTTTCGGAAAGGGGAAATTATTGGACTTCGCGCGATTGGAGGAGAGGTCTACAGTGGCGTCCATCTCATGATGTCTAATTCCGATAACATGGACGGGAGTGGCGATGGCCTGCGCGGAGGCGAGAGGCCGTGCGTGCTCGTGGTGGATGACAACGAGAGCGTAGCGCACGCGCTGGCGCGGCTGCTGAGCCACGAGGGGTGGCGGGTGTGCATCTGCTACAACGGGGCGGATGCGCTGAAGCGGGTGGAGAGCGAGATGCTGGCGGCGGCGGTGGTGGACATTCATCTGCCGGATATTTCGGGGCTGGTTTTGTCGTCAAAGTTGCGGGAGCGGTTTGGGCCGAAATTGCCGATCATTGTGCTGAGCGGGGATACGTCGATGGAGAATATCCGGTCGCTGGAGCACGTGGGGGCGACTTACTTCATCAGCAAGCCGTTTAATTCGGAGCATTTGGTGGAGAGGTTGAGGGAGCTGGCCGTCTGATTTGCGATTTTTGATTTGCGATTTGCGATTGAATCACGTCGGGGGATCGAATGCGCCGGTGAGGTATTTTTGGGCGAGTTCGACGTAGTGATTGGTCAGCCAGTGCATGTAGTCGAGGTCTTCCTGTTTGAGGGGGCGGATGATTTTGGCGGGGACGCCTACTACTAAATGCCGGTCGGGGATGATGGTGTCGGGGGCGACTACTGCGCCGGCGGCGATGAGGCATTCTGTGCCGATGTGGGTGCGGGAGAGCAATGTGGCGGACATGCCGATGAGGGAGCCGCGGCCGACGAATTTCCCGTGGACGACGGCGCTGTGGCCGATGACCACGTCGTCTTCGATGATGTTGGGGACGCCGGTGTCGCAGTGGACGACGGCGTTGTCCTGGATATTGACGCGCTGGCCGATGGTGATGGGGGCGACGTCGCCGCGGATGACGGTGTTGAACCAGATGCTGGACTGGGGGCCGAAGCGGACCTCGCCGGTGATGGTGCAGTTGTGGGAGCGGTAGGAGCCGTCGGGGTGCTGGCGGAAGAGGGGCATTTCGGGAATGTAGCAGGAGGGATGGGGGGATTAAACATCGGGTCGGGCACAGGGATGCGGATTAAACACCAAGGCACCAAGGCACGCAGGCGCGCCTACCAAATGTGGGGAGGATCAGCGCATCGGCGGGCGGAGGCGATTTGGAATTAGTAAGAAGCAGGGTGGGGTTGGCGTCTATGAATTGCGGCTACAATAGGCCTGCCCAAACGCTGCGCCGCTGTTGGCGGAGCAATTTTTGGTTTCAACAGGTTTGATGGGCTGCGGGTAACTTGAAACGGTAAGCTCGTTCGCAATCCCACGCTACCCTGCGCGGCCTCTCCGATGGGCCGCGATCACTGTGACCATCTTGGAGATTGATTTATATGGCTACTGGAACAGCAACGGCGACGCAGTTGCGGCCGGGGGATCAGGATCTGGCAGCGATCGAGCGGCTGAAGCAGGCGCGGGCGGCGATCAAAGGCGAGCTGGCGAAGGTGATCGTGGGGCAGGAGCAGGTGATCGATGAGATATTGATCTCGGTCTTCACCCGGTCGCATGCGCTGCTGGTGGGGGTGCCGGGGCTGGCCAAGACGTTGATGATTTCGTCGTTGGCGCAGACGCTGCATCTGTCGTTCAAGCGGATTCAGTTTACGCCGGATTTGATGCCGTCGGATATCACGGGGACGGAGGTGATTTATCAGGATCAATCGACGGGGG
>JBGPEF010000561.1:0-3882 GCA_041482675.1 Tepidisphaeraceae bacterium
ACCAGTCTTTGGCTTCGAGGATGTCCATTTTGCCGTCGCCGTTGACATCGCCCAGGCCGTAGCCGTGGGTGAAGCGCTGCCAGCCGCCTTTGGGGCTGATGGGGTGATAGGTCCATTTTTTCAGAGGGTCGGTCCAGTCGATCGTCGCGTAGCCGAGGGTTTCTTTGGAGTGGAAGATGCCTTCGGGTTTGCCATCGCCGTCGAGGTCGGCGAATTGGGGGGATTCGTTGTCCACCTGGTCGTAGACGAGGTGCATTTCCCAATGCTGATCGATTTTGTCCGGGCCGGGGTTGAGATAGACGCGGGCGTCTGCGCCGGGAAAGCCGTAGACGAGGAGATCGGGGAGCTTGTCGTTGTTGAAGTCGTAGATGAAGGCGAAGAAGTTGTCGGAGTATTCGTTGTCGGGCTCATAGGAGCCATCGGGTTTCTTGCCGGTGGGTTTGTAGATCTCGTGTTTTTTGGTGAAGTCGGGGCCTTCGTACCAGAAGGGGCCGGAGACGATGTCGACCTTGCCGTCGCCATTGAAGTCGGCGAAGTTGGCGCCCTCGCAGTAGAACTTGTCGGAGAGCTGGAGCTTCTTCCAGGTGGGGGAGTCGGAGAAGGCGGGAGATGCTATCAGAACGATGAGGAGGAGTTGGTAGCGCATGGGGGAATCATACTTGGGGGAAGGGGAAGAATGAAGGAGGAAGTTGAACGTCGAACATTCAACATTGAACATCGAACGTCGAAGTTAAATTCAGCTTCCAACTTTCAAAGCAGGAAGTGGCGGGGATTACTGGCCGTATTCGCCGTATTCGGCGGGGAAGAGGTGGGGGAAGGACTGGCCGAACCAGGTTTGGGGGATGGGGTTGTGGAAGACGCGCATGTAGTCGGCCCAGTTGGAATAGCCGCGGCCGTCGGCGTGGCCGTCGAGGTAGGAATAGCTGGCGAAATAGTCGCTGGATTGGTTGGAGTAGATGTCGGTTTTGTGGGATTGGTGATAGCTGGGGGAGCGATCGTAGAAGAGGACGATTTCGGAGGCGGTGTTGCCGGAGCGGGCGACGACCTTGGTGGTTTTGAGGCCGGAGATGCTGCGGACGGCCCATTCGGAGATGTGATATTTGCTGGCGAAGGGGCCAAGGCCGGGGAGGGCGGGGACGTATTCCTTGGCGGAAAGGTAAACGTAATTGGGCTTGAATTGATCGATCAGGGCGGTGCCGCCGAGGGGATCGGCGCCGGTCCAGATGAAGCTGTTGGAGGGGGCACTGGGGCAGATCCAGAGACGGTTATCGGAGCCGAGGTATTTTTGGAGGAGCTGGCCGATGCTGGGGAGGACGTAGGTGTCCGGGCCGAAGGAGGTCCAGGCGGGGAGGCCGACGGCCCTGGGGGAGAGGAGGGCATCGGGGGCGTTGCCGGAGCCGGCGTCGGGGAGATGGTCTTTGTTGTCGTGGGCGTAAAGCAGGACGGCCTGGCCGAGCTGGCAGATATTGCTGAGGCAAATAGCGCGGCGGGAGGTCTCGCGGACGCGGGAGAGGGCGGGGAGGAGAATGGCGAGCAGGAGGGCGATGATGCCGATGACGACGAGAAGTTCGACGAGGGTGAAGGCGCGTGGGTGGGAGGTCGCGTTGGGACGACGGCGGAACATTGGATTTTGGTGCCCTACAAATGAATGACGCCCGTGGCTGGATTCATTTTACCACAGGAAGGGGAAGAAAGAAGGCGAAATACGGGTTATGGGGGGAAGAGTTTCAGGCGGATTTCGGGGGGGATGGGGATGGATTTTAGGCCGGAATCCGTGAGTGTGCAGCAGACGGTGGTGGCTTTGCCGAGGGCGAGGCGAGTATCGTCGCGGGTGAATTCGATTTCCCAGGTGATGGATTTTTCGCCGATTTTGGTGATGCGGACTTTGAGCTGAATCTGGTCCTCGAAGCGGGCGGGGACGAAGAATTCGCAGGTGGTTGAGACGCGGGGCCAGCCGATCTCCATGTCCTGGTATTCGGTGCGGACGGAAAGGCCGACGGAGCGAAAATAGGCGTGCTCGGCCTCTTCCATCCAGCGGAAAAAATTGGCGAAGTGGGCGATGCCGGCGAGGTCGGTTTCAGCGAAGGCGACGAGACGGGTGTAGGTGAAGGGGAGCATGGTTAGGCACCGTGGCGCGGATTGGCCGAGGACGGGGGGATTAAACACGAAGGCACGAAGGCACGAAGGCCAACTTGGGGTCGGGCGCGGTGCGGGTGGTGAGACGTTTTTTGGGGAAGAGAAGAACGGAGTGCCGACGCAGATTTGGGGCGGCCGGAGGATGAGTAAAAGGAGGTGTGCATACTAGGTTGGCTGCGGTGTTGGGGGAGATTCTAAGGGGATGGAATCGGGGAGGGGGACGCTTTTGGACATGGGGTCGAAGATTTCGTCGATGCCGGGGCGGAAGACGTTGCCGATGAGGAGATCAACGAGGTTTTGCTTGGTGTGGGGGAACTCGCGCACGAAGCGGCCGAAGGAAAAGTCCTTTGTGTAGAAGGCGTAGACGAGCTTGCGGATGGATTGCATGCCGTCGGCGAGGGGCTCGCCCCATTTGGAGAGCTGGGCGGCGGAGAAGTCGTTGGTTTGGAATCCTTCGATGACGCAGTCGGCGGCCATTTCGGCGGATTTTAACGCGAGGAAGACGCCGGAGGAGTACATGGGGTCGAGAAAACCGAAGGCATCGCCGATGAGGATCCAGCCTTCGCCAGCGCAGCGCCTGGAGCTGTAGGAGAAATCGGAGAGGACGTGGACGGGGGGGATGAAGGTGGCGTCTTTGAGGCGGGGGATGAGAGCGGGGCAGTTTTGAATTTCTTCCTCGAGGGTTTGCTCCTTGGAATTGCGGGAGGTGATGAGGCGGTCGATGTCGCCGACAACTCCCACGGAGACGATGTCGTCGGGGAGGGGGATGTACCAGAACCAGCCGTCCTGGTTTTTGGTGGAGAGGACGAGCGTTGCGCCCTCGTCGCGGGGGTCGGGATCACGAGCAGCGCCTTTGTACTGGGCGAAAATGGAGGCTTTCCTGAGCCTGGGGTCGGAGCGTTTGAGATTCAGTCTTTTGGAGAGGAGGGCATTTGTGCCGGTGGCGTCGATGACGACTTTGGAGTGGATGATTTGCGATTTGCGATTTGCGATTTGCGATTGAAGAGAAGACCCCTCACCCTGGCCCTCTCCCCTGAGTACAGGGGCGAGGGGAGAGGAGGCGGTGAGATCGACTTTTACGCCGGTGGCGCGGGGGAGGGAGTCGGTGGGGGTGGGTTCGAGGAGGATTTCGGTGACGTTGGCGTTTTCGATGACGTGGGCGCCGTGCTGGCGGGCGTTGTCGAGCATCATTTTGTCGAATTCGCTGCGGACGACCTGCCAGGTCATGGAGCATTCGTGGGGGTTCATCTCGTCGAAATAGAAAGGCTGGGATTCCTTGCCGGAGGCGGTGACGAATTGGACGGAGTATTTGCGGACGAAATTGGAATCGCGGAGTTTGGGGAGCATGCCGATGCGTTTGAAGGTCCAGTAGGTCTCGGGCATGAGGGATTCGCCGATGTGGAAGCGGGGGAATTGGGTGCGCTCGAGGATGAGGGTTTTGAGGCCGGCATCGGCGAGGATGGCGCCGGCGGTTGCGCCGGCGGGGCCGCCGCCGATGATGATGACGTCGTAGGATTGATCGTTGGTGTACATCAGTAATTCGCAGAGCATGCCCACGATTACGTGGGCATGGCACCCGCGCTAGAGTTACGAAGGCGGTGCGGCGGTGACGATTTCCACTAATTCTATGGCGGGTTCGCCGTTGCAGTAGATGGTGGCGAGGCGGCCGAAAAGATCTTCATTTGGCTGGCAGCCGAACCAGGTGAGGATTTGGCTGGCCTTGGGGAATTTGAGGTACCAGCGGGG
>JBGPEF010000562.1:0-3881 GCA_041482675.1 Tepidisphaeraceae bacterium
ACGCATCGATGAGTACATCGATGCGTGGCGGACAGGAATGTCCGCCCCACCAAAGATTGAGTACATCGACGCGTGGCGGACAGGAATGTCCACCCCACTAAAGATTGAGTACATCGGTGCGTGGCGGACAAGAATGTCCGCCCCACCAAAGATTGGGTACATCGATGCGTGGCGGACAGGAATGTCCGCCGCACCGGGAGAAGCCCCCTCACCCTGGCCCTCTCCCCCGAGTACGGGGGCGAGGGGAGGATCAATAAGAGGGAGGACGGGGGCGAGGGGAGAAGGAAGTTTCGCGGCGGAGAAGAATGATTGCGGCGAAACGGAGGTCGATGTCAATGGTTCGGCGGCTGAAGCCGCCCCTACGAGAGAGGGCTGAAACGTGTGAAAGCAGAGAGGGATTGCGGTCAGGGGATGATGACGGTGAAGGTGCCGAGGAGTTTGGAGAGGGCGGTGTTGGAGTTGGTGTCGAGGATTTGATTTGCGAGGAGGGTGACGTTGTATTTTTTGTTGTCGGCGCGGTTCCAGGTTCCGCCGGGGGGGGTGATTTTGTAGGTGGCGGTGATGGTTTTGGAGTTGGAGGAGGTGGATTTGGAGACGAATTTGGCGAGTTGGGAGAAGCCGCGCTTGACCCAGACTTTGACATCGCCGTTGCCGATGCTGGAGGCGAGGACGCCGGCGTTGTCGGTGTAGATGACTTTGAAGGTGTAGGAGCGCGCGCCGGCTTTGGTGACTTTGGCGGCTTTGAGGATGGCGGAGGGGGGAGTTGTGTCGGGGATGGCGACGGTGAATTGGCCGATGGATTGGGCTTCCATGAAGTTGCTATTGATGTCGGAGATTTGGAGGGCCTGGGTGCTGAGGGTGTAGGTTCCGTTGTCGGCGAAGTTCCAGGAGCCGCCGGGGGGGGTGAATTTGTAGGTGACGGTGCGGGGGGAGCCGTTGGTGATCGCATCAGCGCTGACGAAGGTGGCGGTTTGGGAGAAGGCGTGGGGGCCGGTGATGAGGATGTCGGTGTTGCCGAAGGCGGAGATGTCGATTGCGCCGCTGTCCTGGTAGGTGACGGTGAAGGAGTAGTCGAGGGAGGTGGCGGTGGTGACGTCGGGGGCGGTGGGGGTGGCGGTGGGGGGAGTGGTGTCGTTTATTGAAACAAGGAAGTCGCCGATGGAGCCGGGGGAGACGAAGTTGCCGGTGGTGTCGGAGACCTGGCTGGCGATGAGGCGGATGAGATAGGTGCCGTTGTCGGGGGAATCGAAGGAGCCGGTGGGGGCGGAGAGAGAATAGGTGGCGGTGATGGAGGAGGCGTTGATGTTGGAATTGAGTTGCGTGAGCGTGACGGGAAGAGTCGAGCCGTCGGGGGCGAGGATGGTGATGTCGGAGGAGTCGAGGGAGGAGAGATCGATTAAAAAGTTGTCGGTGTAGGTGATGGTGAATTCGTGGGTGGCCGCGCCGGGGGTGGTGATGTTGGAGGCGGATAGGGAGGCGCTGGGGGCGGCGACGTCGGGGATGGCGACGGTGAAGGAGCCGAGGGATGCGCCGGGGATGAGGTTGGCGGCGGTGTCGGCGACCTGGCTGTTGTTGAGGGAGATGGAGTAGGCACCGTTGTCGAAGAGATCCCATGCGCCGCCGGGGCCGGCGATGCGGTAGGTGGCGATGCGCGGGGAGCCGTTGGTGAGGATGTTGCTGCCGACGTAGGTGGCGGAGGCGGAGAAGCTGTTGGGGCCGGTGATGAGGATGTCGGAGGAGTCGAGGGTGAGGAGATTGATGGCGACGTTGTCGGAGTAGGTGATGGTGAAGGTGTAGTAGGTGGAGTTGGAGGTGAGGTTGGGGGAGGTGGTGAGGGAGGCGGTGGGGGCGAGGATGTCGGCGATGTTGACGGGGAAGGTGCCGAGGGAGATGGCGGCGAGCGGGTTGCCGGAGGTGTCGGCGATCTGGCCGGTGCGGGTGGAGGTGGTGTAGGTTCCGGAGTCGAGGGCATCCCAGAGGCCGCCGGGGGCGTTGAGGCGATAGGTGGCGATGAGGGGGGAGCCGTTGGTGGTCTGGTTGGCGCCGACAAAGGTGGCGGTTTGGGAGAAGGAGTTGGGGCCGGTGATCTGGATGTCGGCGGAATCGAGGCTGGTGAGGTTGATGGCGATGTTGTCGGAGTAGGTGATGGTGAAGGTGGTGGTGGCGGTGCCGTTGACGATGGTGGGGGCGGTGAGGGAGGCGGTGGGGGTGGAGTCGTCGCTCAGATTGACGAGGAAGGTGCTCAGAGTGCCGGCGGCGACGAAGGTGTTGAGGGTGTCGGAGACCTGGTTGGACTGCATGATGATGGAATAGGCGCCGTTGTCGAGGAGATCCCAGTGGCCGCCGGGAGCATCGACGCGGTAGGTTGCGCCGCGGAGGGGGCCGTCGTTTGGGTTGGTGACGGAGAGGAGGGTGACGGGGGCGCTGAAGCCGTTGGGGCCGGTGACGAGGAAATCGGCATCGTCGATGGTGGAGATTTTGATGGCGGAGTCGTCGGCGTAGGTGACGGAGAAGGTGGAGTAGGTTCCGCCGGGGCCGGTGGCGGTGCTGGAGACGGCGGCGGTGGGAGTGCCGGGGAGGGCGATGACGGAGAAGGCGAGGGAATAGTCGGTAGCGCCGGAGACGCGATAGACCCAGACGTGATAGGTGCCGGGGTCGAGGGTGGTGGTGATGGTCTCGGGGAGTGCGCCGGCGAGGTTGGGGAAGGCGAGGATTTCCGCGGGCTCGGCGTTGCCGTTTTCGTTGGCGTCGTTGACGAGGAGCATGTTGGCGTCGGCGGAGAGGCCGGTGAGGGAGATGATGACGTTGCTGGGTGCGCCGACGGTGAATTTGTAGAAGTCGGTGGTGTCGGAGGCATCGACGCTGTCGAGGATGGTTCGTGCGCCGATGATGGTGTTGAGGTTGAGGGCGGTGGCGAAGGTGCTGCCGGCGATGGCGACGTCGAAGGAGCCGATCGCGCCGGCGGCGATGGGGTTGCCGTTGATGTCCTTGACCTGGTTGGGTTGCATCACGATGGAGTAGGTGGCGTTTTCAGCGCCGTCCCAGGAGATGTAATTGCTGGAGACTTCGTAGGTGGCGGTGACGGAGGAGCCGATGGGGGAGTCGATGCTGAGGAGCGTGGCGGGGTGATCGAAGCCGAATGGGCCGGTGACGTGGAGGTCGGAGGAGTCGAGGGTGGCGAGGTCGATGCCGGCGTTGTCGGAGTAGGTGACGGTGAAGGAGTAGGTGGGGCCGATTTCAGAGGTGATGCCGGTGGCGTTTTCGGTGGCGGTGGGGGAGATGGTGTCGAGGGTAAGGATGGTGGTGGGCATGGCGTTGGAGAAGATGTCGTCGATCTGGGAATTCTGGATGGTGAGGGTGTAGACGCCCTGGGCGAGGAGGCCAGCGCCGATGGAGATCTGATAAGTGGCGACGCGGACGCCGCCGGGGGTGACTTGATCGACGCCGAGGAAGGTGGCGGCCTGGTTGAGGGCGTTGGGGCCGGTGACGTGGATGTCGCCAGCGCCGAAGGAGGTGGTGTCGAGGCCGGATTCGTCGGTGAATTTGATGGAGAAGGAGAGGACCTGGGAGGTGGTGGAGAAATTCCAGTTGGAGATGGAGGCGATGGGGGCGGCGATGTCGGAGACGACGGTGTTGCGATAGGCGGCGGCGATGGGACCGGTTTGATTGAGGGTGGCGGCGGTGTCGGCGGAGTTGGGGGAGCCGGCGGCGATGCCGATGGGGACGCCGAGGTAGGTGATGTTGGGGTTGGAGAAATAGGGGATCATGGTGCCCGGGTCGTAGGCCATGATGTCGTGATAGGTTTTTCCATCGTTGCCGGGGAAGCGGTAGCCGTGAGAGTAGGGGGTCGCGCCGTAAGGGTTGGAGTCGCCGACGGCATG
>JBGPEF010000563.1:0-3873 GCA_041482675.1 Tepidisphaeraceae bacterium
GTTCCAGGTGTCCCAGCCGATGCCGGGGCCGGCGAGGGCGTCAGAAATCTCGACGAGGTAGCTACCGCCGGAATTCCAGGTGGTGGAGCCGGTGGTCACGGAGCCGGGGGAGTTGCCGGGGGAGAAGCGGCCGCCATCATTGACGTTTACGGGGCCGTAAACTCCGGAGCCTTTGGCGAGGGCACCGAAGTTCACATTTGTCGTGCCGGTGATACTGCCGTTGTTGATCAGCAGGCTGCCGTTGAGGTTTAAAGTCGTCCCGCCCTGGAGCGAAATTGCGCCTTGGGAGTTGATCGTAATCCGGCCCCCTCCGCCGCTGACAAGATTGGTTGCGGAGTTGATCAGGGATGAGCGGCCGTTGATGGTAATGGCGCCGGTATTCTCAAAGCCGTTGACGTTCAAGCTCGAAAAAACGGCGATTGACCCCGCCGCGGTGTTATACCCGCCGTTCCAGTTAACGCCGTTAACGGTCAAGGCTCCGCTGTTGGTAACGCTGTTAAGCGTTGTACCCAACAAGTTCAGATTCACGCCCACACCGAATGTGGTGCCGTTGAAGCTGGTAACGCCGGCGATGTCGTGCGTGCCCCCGCCGTAAAGATATCCGCCGACAAGGATGGGCGAGTTGTAATGGATAACGCTGCCGGGATTGGCGTGCAGGGAGCTGAAGTCGAGATTGGCGAAGCCAAGGGTGAGAATGCCGCCGCTGTTGACGGTGTAGGAGGTGGATGTGGCGGTGGGAAGCACCAGTGTTCCCCCGTCGACGGTGGTGGGGCCGAGCCAGGTGTTATCGCCAGTCAGAAACTGAATGGATCCGCCGCTTTTGTGGATGCCGCCGGTGCCGTGAATTGCGCCGGCGTAGGTTGCGATGCCGCCGACACCGTTGATGGTGAGGGCCGAGCCGCCGGCAGGATCGGAGAGATTGAACGTGCCGACATCGCCGTAGATCGTATCGGTGGTGAACGTCCCGCCGTTGACATTGATCGAGCTGGAGGCCGTGTACAGCGAAGTCAGGCCGGTGACGATGACCGCTCCATTGTCGTTTACGTTGAGCGTGCCTGCGCCGCCGATCACTTGATAGCCACCGAGGTCGAGTTCCAGGGAATTGGTCCAGGTGGAGCCAGAGCCGGTGATGGTCGCGCTGCCAATCGATCCTGGCTCAGAAGCAAGAATCCCGCGGGCGGTTCTTACCGTTCCCTCGGTCTGCACGAGCATGGAGCCGGCACCGACGTTGCCGGCCCCAATGGAAAGGTTGTATGCGTCGGTAATCGCTCCCCCGGCTTCGACGATGAGGCTGCCAGCGCCGATTCGTCCGCCGATGTAGTTGAAGCTACCGGCGCGCCACCTGCTGCCCGCGCCGGTTATACGGAAGGTCGATGGTTGAGTGACTGAGCCCCCGACAAGCGTGGTTCCATTTGTCAGATCGCCGATGGTGTTGAGGATCGCCCCGTTGCGCACGGTGAGATTCGGCGACAGGGGGGGCGTCAAGTGTGGCGTGCCGACGGTCAGCGCGTTGTCGTCGGCAAACGTAATGGGCCTGCCGGAGGAGACGGTGATGCTGGGATTGGGGTAGCTGAGAGTGCCGTCGAGGATGACATCGCCTTCGACTTCCAGGTGATGAAAGCTGCTGTTCGATCCGCCAAGCGTGGCGGGGCCGTAGCCGACGTGTAGAGCGCCGGTGGTTCCGGTGATTGTTCCATTGTAAGGCGGCGCCAGTGGGCTGATGCGGCCGCCGATGTCCAGCCGCGTGGCACCGATGTTGAGACTGCCGCTGCCAGTGAGGCCGGAGATGGAAACGGCAGGCTGGTTGTTGAGATTCAGGCCATTGTTGACATTGATGTTAACGATGGAGTTTTTGACTCCGTCCCCAAATCCCCCGAGGACGACCTGGCCGGCGTTGATGTCAACGTAGCCGGTGAAGGTGTTGGAGCCATTGAGAAACAGTGAGCCAGCGCCGTTTTTGATCAGGTGTGTGGAAGGGAAGCCGATGAGGACGCCGTAGAGGTTGGTGGTGCCGGCTGCGTTGACAGTGACATCCGCACTGAGGTTCAAATCATTGAAGATCGTGGCGGTTGAGCTGTTCTGCTGAATCGAGCCGGGGACGCTGAAGGTGAGCGGGTTGCCGCTGAGATTTTGTCCGTTGGCGTTGAAAGTCAGCGAGTGGAGTTGGAAAGGGTTGCCCAGGTCCTGGTAGGTGCCGGCCTGTGTAGTTGGGCCGAAGACGATGTCGGTGGTATCACCCGCGACGGGGCGGATGCTGCCTGACCAGTTGGATGCTGCGCTCCACAACTGGGAGGTGCTTCCGGTCCAGGTGTAGGTAGTGGCGAAGGTGGAAGCGCATGACATGAAGATGGCCGCCGCGGCAGCGAAGGCCTGGAGGCGAGAGGCGGGTCGGGTTGCGATTAACAGATTTTTCATTACATCCTTTTTGGCCTCGGGCGGCGACGGGTGAAGCTGACGGCGGCGAGCAAAGACAGAACACAAATCTGCGGCTCGGGAACGGAAGAAAATCTCAGGACCAGATCGGTAGACGTGCTATCAAGCAAGAAACGGCCGGTGCCCAGACCGTTTTTGAAGCCGGAGGTATCGAGGGAGATGTCGGAAGGATCAAAACCGACGATGCCGCCATCGGCGTGAAGAATTGGCCAGTTGTAGTCGTGGGTGTTGTCGAAATTGGCGGCCAAGGCGTCGAGGGTTGAAAGGGAGATGGTGAAGCGGCCATTCGTGGTGCTGGTGGCGTTAAGGTTCAATACTCCGTTGATGTTCCATTCATCCCAGCCGACTCCAGCGCCGGCCAACGCGTCGGAAATCTCGACGATGTAGCTGCCGCCGGAATTCCAGGTGGTCGAGCCGGTGGTAACAGAGCCGGGGGAATTGCCGGGGGAGAATCGGCCGCCGTCGAGGACGTTGACGGGGCCGTAGGTTCCGGAGCCTTTGGCGAGGGCGAGGAAATTGACGTTGGTGGTGCCGGTGATGGTGCCGTTGTTGACCAGGAGCGATGCGCCCAGCTCGAGGCTTGGGCCGGCGTTGAGCTGGCCGCCGGGGTTGATGGTGATTCGGCCGCCGGCGCCGCTGACGAAGCTGGAGGCGGTGTTGGTAATGTTGCCGCCGGAATTGATGGTCATGATGCCATCGTTTTCGAAGGCCTGGGTGTTGAAGGCGCTGTTGACGGTGATGTTGCCGGCGGGCGTGTTGAATCCGCCATCCCAGGTGAGGGCGGCGGAGCTGAGAAGCGAGCCGGCGTTGGTGAAGTTGACGAGCGTGGTGGGCTGGGATTGGACGATGCTGTTGCCGTTGAGGGCGGTGACGCCGTTGAAGGAGGAGTTGACGCCGACCTGGTGGGTGCCGGGGCCGCGGAGGAAGCCGCCGTTGACGGTGGCGCTGTTGTATTGGAGGGTTGCGCCGGCGTTGACCTGAAGGGAGCCGTTGTTGAGGTTGAAGGTGCGGGAGGTGGTGGTGTTGGCGTCGACGACAAGTTTGCCGCCGTTGTTTGAGGTGACAGTTGTCCCGGCGGCGCCGAGGGCGTTGTTGGCGGAGATTTGCAAGGTGCCGCCGTTGATCAATGTGCCACCGCCGTAGGTGTTGGCGTTGGT
This sequence comes from Tepidisphaeraceae bacterium, assembly GCA_041482675.1. Lineage (GTDB taxonomy): Bacteria > Planctomycetota > Phycisphaerae > Tepidisphaerales > Tepidisphaeraceae > JBGPEF01. The sequence goes on from JBGPEF010000563.1 coordinate 3,591, forward strand.
GAGGATTAGTGTTCCTGCCCCGACCTTGGTGAGGGGAAAGAGCGATGTTCCATCGGCGATTGGGCCGGAAATGGTGAGCCGAGTGCCGGCGTCGGCGCCGATGCTGGCATCGGATGTGTTGAGAGTAACGGGGCCGGACCAGGTGTTGGCTCCAGCAACATTGCGCAGGGCACCAGCGCCGAGGATGCCGGTGCCATTGAGCGTGAGAGCACTCGGGATGGAGACACCGCCGCGAAGTTCAATGGCGGCGCTGGGAGAGACGACGGCGGTGGCGCCCGCGGGA
>JBGPEF010000564.1:0-3843 GCA_041482675.1 Tepidisphaeraceae bacterium
CCCGGAAAATCCGGTGAGATAGCGCCACCTCCGGTGGCTGACTGAAGGCAGATTAATCAATTGCGGGAAGGAAAGGGGAGGAGGGGGTACAGGAAACGAAAGGGCTGGCGCGAGACGGGACTCGCTGGCCCTCCGGTGCCCGGCCAACACAACCCAGCCAGACGGTCCAGGTAGCGGCGGGTGAAAGAGGTTGTGAGGTGTGGGCATATCAGAGCTCCGATTGGAAGCGATCGATTAGTTGGAGCACGCTGGTGGGAGGTTCGTGCATCAGGTTGATGCTGCTCTCCGGTTGGCGCGTGCGCTGGTCTTGTGAGAGGTACTCCAGTTTGGAGCGGCCGGCAACTCTGGCGACGAGGCACGCGAGGGCGTGGGAGGCGGCGGGGGGGTCGATGTCGATGGCCCAGGGGGCGCTTGAGATGGCGCTGGTGTAGGAGGTCCAGAAGAGGTGGGCGGCGGAGATGAATTTCTGGCGATAGGAGGGGAGGTGATGGGCTTTGCTCAGCAGGTGGGCGAGGGCGAAGCCGATGTCGAAGGCGGGGTCGCCGAAATGAATGACTTCGTGGTCGAGGAGGATCAGCTTGCCTTCGTGGACGAGGATGTTTTTGGGGCTGTAGTCGCCGTGGACGAGGCAGAGGCGGCGGGAGAGGGTCGATTTGATGAGCTGGTTGAGGAAATCGGCGGCGGGGGGGACTTGCTGGGCGGTGTAGCGGTAGTAGGGCTCGACGCGGAGAGATTCGAAGAAGGAGCGGTCTTCAAAGAGGGTTCTGAGGTCGGCGCGGCCGGTGGATTTGGAATGGATTGAGCCGATGAGGCGGCCGAACTGGTAGAGATGATCTTCGACAATGTGGTGGGAGAGGAAGAGGGATTTGAGGTTGTGGTGGGGATCGGGGACGGCGGCCATGGCGAGGAGATTGTGCTGGGGGTCTTCGAAGACGAGGGGAGTGATCGTGCCGGGGGGGGCGAGGGAGGGGAGATGGTGGAGGGCGAGGGCTTCGCGGCCGATGCGGGCGGGGTCGGAGAACCAGTCGACGTCGACGCGAAGTTTGGCGAGGGCTTGTTTGAGGACCCAGGATTCGCCGGAGGCGCGTTTGACCAGGACGGTTTTGTTGGAGATGCCGCCGCGGAGGTTGTGGATTTGGGGTTGTTCGGTTTTGGGGATGCGGTTGGTGGAGTGGAGGTAGGTGAGGAGTTGGTCGGGTTGTTCGATGTCAATCGCTGTGTCTGACATTGCAGAAGCACTGGCAGCAAGCTGCCAGTGGCACAAGAGAAGGGAACGTTACAGGCCCATCAGGTGCTCGAGGATGTGGAGCTCGAGCTGTTCGTAGTCGCGGGATTCGATCAGTTGGCGCTCGATGTTTTTGTCGAAAGTGCGGACTTTTTCGACGAGGGCGAGGAAGATTTTGCGGCTGTTGGAAAGGTGTTTTGTGGCGAGGTCGGGTTTTTGGGTGCGCATGGCTTTGACGTCCAGGCCGACGAAGCGGCCAGTTTTGGCGTAGCCGGCCAATTCCAGCACTCGGACCTGGTTGAAGGCCATGCGGAGATTGGCCGCGCCGAAGGATTTGTCCTGGTCGTATTTGAGGCCGTTCTGGTCGTTGAGGTGGACGGACCAGAGCTTGTTGGCGGAGAGGGCGAAGGCCATTTCGTCGGACGGATCGAGGCCGGCGAGGATGGCGTGGGCGGATTCGATCAGGCCGCCGACGCGCTTGGGATCTTTGGATCGGGCGGAGAAGGCCAGGGCGTGGCCGATGGTGGGGATGTAGGCGTGATCCATGGGCTCGTTGGGTTTGGGCTCGATGGCGATCTCGACATCCTTGTCGTAGTCGAGCATGGCGTTGACGGCGTCCAGGAGCCATTTGTGGGCGTCGAGGGCGTTTTTGGATTCGCGGATGTAGGTGCCTTCGCGGGCGAGCCAGAGGACCATCAACTTTGTGCCGAGATTTCGGCCGATGTCGATGCAGCGCTTGGTGCGATCGATGGCCCACTGGCGGACCTTGGGGTCGTTGGCGGTGTAGCCGCCATCGACGCCGCGCGGGTCTTCCCAGAGGCGCGGTGCGGTTAGCTCGCAGATCAGGCCGAGGTCGTCGAGGGTTTTTTTCATCGACTTGCACTCGGATTCGATCTGTCTGGCGTTTTTCTTGTCTACTTCGGGGACGGCGTCATCGTCGTGGAATTCGATGCCGTCGAAGCCGAGTTCTTTGTAGAGGCTCAGCTTTTTGGCGAAGGCGACGGTGGGGCGGACGGTGGGGCCGAAGGGGTCAGCGCCTTCGTGGATGTTCCAGGGGCCGAAGGCGAAGCGGTAGTCGGGTTGGTTGGACATGGGGAAAAGATTAGGGGTTGGGCGTGTGTCGGGCAAGAGTGCCCGACCTACCGGGGATGTCCGGCAAAGCCGGACCTACGGATGAAATAATGTGGTTAAAACGTGAAAATCAGCCCGGCGTAGGATTCGATGCCGTCGAAGCTGGGGTTGTTGATTCGGCCGTGGACGTCGCCGTTGCTTTGGTGGAAGTAGCGTGCGCCGGCCATGAGGTGGACGTTGTCGAAGAGGCGCCAGGTTGCGCCGCCGCCGACGCGGCCGATGTAGTTGTAGGTGGTGCCGAATTCGGGGACGGCGGTGCTGGACCAGGTGCGCGAGCCGCCGCCGTCGAAATAAAGAGTGAAGCGGTCGATGCGGAGGAGGTGGAGGCGGCCGCCGATGTCGAAGCTGGCGGCGGTGGCGTCGTTGTCGGGTTGGTCGATGAGATATCCGGAGACGCCGAAGGTGAAGGCGAGGTTTTTGATCAGGTAGTAATTGAGGCGGACGGAGGCGGTGGTGAAATAGTCTTCGCTGAAGCGGATGTGGGTGATGTAGGAGCCGGCGAGGTCGAGGGACCAGGAGTTTTTGTCGAAGGGTTGATGCGGGGCAGGATCGGCGGCTGAAGCCGCCCCTACAGCCGCCCCTGCGTCGCGCGTGGCGGGGATGTCGAGGAGGAGAGGGTGATCGTCGGGAAGCCCCGGATGTACATCCGGGGTTTCGATGGGGCGTGAGAGGAGTTCCCGATTTGCGTCCGGGGTTTGGAGGGGGAAGTCGGCGAAGCAGATTGATGTTGAGGCGAAGAGAAGAATGAGGGCGATTCGGAGGTTGGGCATCGGGGGGATTATAATTGCGATGTCAGGATGTGCGGAATGAGTACATTCCGCACCAGGAGAGTCGCGGGCGAGACGCCCGTGCCACGTTTTTATGTGCGGAATTGGCGGAATTCTTGCGTGGGATGATCGGTTTCGCGTCACGCGCGAGATGATGGGGAGGGTTTGCCGGGCGATTGCGCACCGGGGGCCGGATGATGAGGGAATTTTTTTGAATTATGAGGGGGAGATCGGCGCGGGGAGGGCGCAGGTGGGGTTGGCGTTTCGACGATTGGCGATTTTGGATCCGGATCCGAGGGCGAATCAGCCGTTTGTGGATGCGCAGGGGCGGGCGATGGTCTTTAATGGGGAGATTTATAATTTTCGGGAGATTCGGGGGGAGATTGCGAAGATTCGGCCGGATTATCGGTGGAGGACGAGCGGGGATAGCGAGGTTTTGCTGGCGGCGTATGCGACGTGGGGGCGGGAGTGTTTGCAGAAATTGAATGGGATGTTTGCGTTTGGGGTGTGGACGCCGGCTGGGGTTGATGGGCAGGCGCGGGGAGAATTGTTTTTGGCGCGGGATCGGATGGGGCAGAAGCCGTTGTATTTTGCGCATGATCCGAGCGGGGCGATGGCGTTTGCGAGTGAGTTGCCGGCGCTGCGGGTCTTGGAGTGGGTGAATGGCAAGATTGATCCGCAGGGGGTGGTGGATTATTTGATGTGGGGGTATGTGCCGAG
>JBGPEF010000565.1:0-3842 GCA_041482675.1 Tepidisphaeraceae bacterium
CCGATCCCTCTCCCCCACCTCGCATTCAAAAATCTCCTCCAACCGATGCCCCCGCAGCAGCGCCTCCGGCAATCCCAACATCCTCAGCTTCAAATTCGCCATCCGCGCTATCAGCTCCTCCTCCGCAAACCTCACCGCCGAAATCTTCGCGGTATCTTTGCAATCCTCCGACAACCTCCACCACCCCGTCTGGCTGAACACGTCCACCACCATCACCGACTCCCCATGCGACGCGAGTAGCTGATGTGCCACCGACAACCCTGCATCATCCGGATGCGGCGAGATGACGATCATATCCACCAGCTCCTCCGGCCCCGCCATCTTCAACGCCTCCCGCCACAGCACTATTTTCCCCTCGTCATACAACTCCATCACCTTCGCCCCCCCCACCGCAATCTCCCCCAGCCGCCTCGTCCCATCACACAACTTCACCGCCTCCCTCACCTCTTCATCCAGCGCATATTTCTCCCCCATCGGCCCCACCAATCCCTCCCCATCCATCGCAAAATGCGGCAACAAAATCGGATACTCCCCCGCCCGCTTCCAGGCCCGCCCCTTCCGTCTCAGCACATTAAAGCTCTTGATCATTCACCGCACCCGCTTACAGTATTCGCCGCCTCCCTTTTTCCCTCTCCCGGTACTCCGGGAGATCGTAGGGTGCGGCTCGCCGCACCAATTCCCTCTCCCGGTACTCCGGGAGAGGGCAGGGTGAGGGCTCTGCCGGTGGGGCGGACATTCTTGTCCGCCATTAATCAGTATCGCTCGGTCCTTCGAAGGAACGCAATGCCCCTTCTCTTCAATCTCTCCCAGGCCGACCCCCGCTCCTCCTGGCTCCCCGTCGTCCTGCTCATCGTCATCGGCATCGGCTTCGCCACCGGCAACATCATCCTCTCCCTCATCCTGGGCCCAAAAAGCACCAATCCCGGCAAAGGAATCCCCTACGAATCCGGCATGGTCCCCATCGGCGACACCCGCCGCCGCTTCAACGTGCGCTTTTACCTCGTCGCCATGATCTTCCTCGTCTTCGACGTCGAAATCGTCTTCTTCTACCCCTGGGCCACCCTCTTCCCCGACGCCGTCGTCAAACGCTCCCCCAACGCCTTCGCCCTCCTCGTCGAGATGATCATCTTCGTCGTCATCCTCCTCGTCGCCTACTTCTACGCCTGGGGCAAAGGCGTCTTCAAGTGGGACTGAGCACCGCAATCTCCCATTTAATCTGCTATACTGTCCGTTCGTGCTCCCCCGTCTCTCCTGGCAATTGTGACATAGCTAACTGAACCTGAGTGGGTTTGGCGCGGCGGCGAGTGGTTGGATATTTTTGATATGGATAAAACAGCCGCAATTCTCGCCGATGCCGCCAGGCTCAAGGCCCTCAAACAGGCGGCCCTGCTCGATACTCCGCCGGAAGAAGCATTCGACCGCCTCACACGATTGGCGGCCAGAGTCCTTGGCGTCCCCGTTTCCCTCGTCTCGCTCGTGGACAAGGACCGCCAGTTCTTCAAAAGTTGCGTCGGCCTTCCCGAACAGTTGCCCCTCAGCCGTCAGACGCCCCTTACTCATTCCTTCTGCCCGCCCACCGTCCTCGCCGGTGAGCCGGTGATCGTCCACGACGTCCGTCACCATCCGGTTCTCAAGGACAATCCCGTCGTTGACCTGGGCGTCGTGGCTTACGCCGGAATCCCGCTCATGACCCATGATGGGTTCGTCCTCGGATCTTTCTGCGCCATCGACACCAAGCCCCGTGAATGGACACAGGAGCAGATCGACATCCTGCGTGATCTCACCGCAGCGGCCGTGACCGAAATAGAGCTCCGCCGCGTGGCGGGTGAATTGCACAGCTCCAATGAGGCAAAGGATCGCTTCTTTGCCATGCTCAGCCACGAGCTCCGCACGCCCCTTTCGCCCGCTCTGATCATCGCGGCGGAATTGGCGGCAGACCCGGATCTTCCCGAGCGGCTTCGCGTGGATGCGCAGCTTATCCATCGAAACATCGAGCTCGAAGTGCAGATGATTGATTCGCTGCTGGACCTGACTCGCATCAACAACGGCAAGCTCCGCCTGCACCTGCAACCCGTCAATGTCCACGAGTTGCTGCGGGCTTCGGTGGCGATGTGCCAGGGCGAAGCGCTGGAAAAATCCGCGACCGTGCGGCTCGATCTGCGCGCTCTTCGGCACGCAATGAAAGCCGACTCGCCAAAGCTCCAGCAGATCTTCTGCAACCTGCTCAAGAATGCCATCAAGTTCAGCCAACGCGGCGGCGAAATCGTGGTGCGCTCGCTGGATGATGCTGTGGACTCACTCAAGATCGAAGTAGTCGACAAAGGCAGCGGCATCGCGCCCGATATGCTTGCGCATATTTTTGACGCCTTCGAGCAGGGCGAGAAGGCCGTCACCCAGCGATTCGGCGGCCTCGGCCTCGGTCTGGCCATCTGCAAGGGAATCGCCGAAGCCCACGGCGGCAGCATCTCGGCCGAGAGTGACGGCAAGGGCAGGGGCACCAAGATCACTATCGTCCTTCCCGACTCCAGCGTGCCGCAGAATGGCAAATCGGCTGTCCCCGTGCCCGCCCTGGCTCAGCCCCGGCGGGCGCTGAAGATTCTCCTCGTCGAGGACCACGAAGATTCGCTGTGGGCAATGTCGCGGCTGCTTCGCAAGCTCGACCACTGTGTCACCACCGCCACCTGCGTCAGCACCGCCCTCGACGCCGCCGCCGCTGACCAGTTCGATCTTCTCATCAGCGACGTGGGCCTGCCCGATGGGTCTGGATTGGAACTGATGCAACAACTCCTCGCGCGCCGTCCGATCAAGGGCATCGCCCTCACCGGCTACGGCATGGAATCGGATATCCAGCGAACCCACGAGGCCGGTTTCCAGCGCCATCTGACCAAGCCCGTCAATTTCCTCGACCTCGAGACGGCGATTCTGGAAATGGCCTGATCCCAAAACTGGCTTCCCCCCTCCCGCTGTTTCAACCGCCAGACTTTCCCGCGATACTTATCCTCAAGCATGGGCGCACCCGCAGTTCAACTCGAAACCCCTCCCGCCGAATCACTTCAAGCCCAATCCACGCCAAAAAAACCCTTCCCCTGGCACCTCCTCATCCTCCTCGCCCTCACCCTCTTCGCCGGCTTCATCCGCTTCGCCTGGATCGACCGCCCCTCCCTCTGGAACGATGAAGGCCACACCTTCCGAAGACTGACAGGCACCTTCCAGGACCTCCTCGACGTCCTCCAATCCTCCGGCTTCTCCCCCCTCCACTACGAACTCTACTGGTACATCGGCCACCTCCTCGGCGGCGCACACAAGCTCACCCCCTTCTGGATGCGCGTCGTCCCCTCCCTCGCCGGCACACTCATGGTCCCCGCCATTTACTTCCTCGCCCGCCAACTCTGCTCCAAGAGAACTTCCCTCCTCGTCGCCGCCTACGCCGCCTGCTCCGCCTATCTCATGGCCTATTCCCACGACGCCAAGATGTACATGCACTTCTGGCTCTTCTGCACGCTCAACGTCGGCTGCCTCCTCTGGTGGTTCCGCTCCAACCGCCGCGTCGCCTGGCTCGGCTGGATCGCCGCCGGCGTCGCCATGGGCGGCCTCCAGGCTCTGGGCCTGATTCTCCTCGCCGTCGAACCCCTCCTCTTCCTCGCCCAGCCGCGCGCCCACTGGAAGCGCACCCTCCAATTCCTCATCGGCCTGCTCATCATCGCCGCCGGCCCCGTCGGCTATTACGTCGCCTACGACCGCTGGAGCCAGCAGGTCGTCGAAAGCGGCTGGGACAACGCCGGCCTCACCTGGATCCCCGACGTCATCGGCGGCCGCGAAGGCCCCGACCTCCTCCGCTTCGC
>JBGPEF010000566.1:0-3824 GCA_041482675.1 Tepidisphaeraceae bacterium
AGCGATGCGGAGGGGGATGGTGCGGCGAGCCGCACCCTACGCGGGATAGATGCGGAATTTGAAGGGGTTGGAGGGGGATTTGGATTTTTGCTTGCAGGGGTGGGGGGGGAGGGTGTTAAATAGGGGGTAGCGCCGAGCGGGCCGGCAGTTCACATCTTTCGCCTCGCGCCCAGCTCGTCGGAAAGGGTAGTACGAATGACCCGGGAGCGCACCTTCCCGCCATTGCCGCCGATAGGGAGACCGGAGTCGTTCTATGCCAAGCTGGCGCAGGAGGGCGACAAGGTTGGGGATTTGCACGCGCATGAGGCGGCGAAGGTGGGGCAATACGTTACGCTGGCGCTGGACCCGGCGCTGGCGTGGGAGGAGAAGCTGAAATATTTCCGGCACGCGATCAAGAGGCACTGCCAGCCGCCGCTGTTTCCGGATGATGATGTGTGGGTGTTTTACAAATCGCTGGCCGATCAGGTGAGGCAGCATTGCGGGGCGGAGGCGCTGCGGCTGATGTCGCGCGAGGATGATTTGTACGCGGCGCGGCTGAGCATGGGGCAGGAGCGGAGCATGCTGGAGAACGAGGCGGAGGAATTTTTTGGGAGGATCATGGGGGGGGAAGAAAGACCCGACTGGTTTGTGGATACGGATTGGGATCAGTTGAAGTTGATACGGGATCAGTGGATTTAGGGGACGTCGAGCACAGGGCTTCGGAGTTAAACACGAAGGCACCAAGGCACGAAGGCCAACTCGTGGTAGGGCGCGGATTGCAGGGGGAGAGCACAGGGTTTTTATTTTTTTGAACAGGATGAGGTGAAGTTGCAAATCGTGCGCGCGAGGACCGGGCGCGCCTTCGTGCCTTGGTGCCTTCGTGTTTAAGCATTTCTCGCTGTGCGGACGAGGCGGGAGAGGAGGTGGTCGATGGGGGGGCCGAGGCGCTGGGCGAGGGTCCAGATGTAGAGGGCGGTGATGGCGCCGGTGAAGATGTCCATGGTGTAGTGGGCGCGGAGGAGGACGACGGTGGTGATTTCGAATAGCGCGATGAGCAGGCCAAGGGCGGCGCCGATTCCGCGCCAGGATTTGGCGAGGACGCAGGCGCCCAGCACGGCCATTGCGGTATGGCCTGAGAAGAAGAGGTCGTTGGGGACGCCGTAGGTGACGAGGAGGGAGGGGAAGCCGGGGTGGTGCCAGATCATGCCGTCGGGGGGTGGGAGGGGGCAGAGGCCCTGGATGATTTGGCGGAGGGCGAAGAGCATGAGGAGGCTGAGGAATGGGGTGATGGAGCGGCCGACGATGGTGCTGGCGAGGATGAAGATGCCGAGCATGTCGATGATGGCGGAAGAGGCGATGAGCAAGCCATTGGCGGCGCGGGGATGAGAGAGGAGATAGGAGTTGGTGGAGGCGGTCAGGTCGTGGAGGCCGTCGCCGATTTTCACCGGGACGGGGCGGGAGCCGAGGAGGGATTGGGTATAGAACCAGAGGAAGAGGGAGACGACCACGAGGCCGAGGCGCAGGAGCCAGAGGCGCCAGGGCGGGGCGCGGGGAGTTCGAATCTGGGATTCGGTTTGTCGTGGGGGATCGCGAAGATCCAAAGTCATGAATGCTCCGATCGTGGGGTGGGGCGTGCCGCACCGAAGTCGTGGTGGGGCAAGCCCCACCCTACATTTGCTCTGAGGCGAGGGACGCGGTGTCCGGGACGGCCGGACCTGCGTCAGTTTTGGTGGCCGCCTCGTTTCCAGTTTTGATGCCCAGCATGGATTTTAGTTGTTCCTCGATTTTTTGCATCAGGGGATCACTTTCGCCGCGGGATTCGCGATCGCGGGTGGGGCTGACTTCGATCGCCTGGCCGACGCGCATGATGACGCGGATGGGTTTGTGGGCGCGGACCTTGTCGGTGAGGTCTTCCTCGAAGCGTTCGACGGTTTCGAGGAGTCGTTCGGGGGTGGGGTTGGAGGCGATGTAGTCGGGGGGATAGAAGGAAAGCTGCTGGGCGAGATAGACGTCGGCGAGTTGTTTCCAGCGGCGGGTGCGCTCTTGCTCGGTGATGTCGCCCTTGACCATGTCGGGGAGGATGGCGGTGCGGAGTTGTTTGACGCGGGCGACGACATGGCCTTCGCGCGGGCCTTCGAGCCATTCGGTTTCGAGGGGGACGAGCAGGTGGTTGATGAGCCGCTGCATGCGATCGAAGACGGGGCCCTGCTGGGCGTGGCCGATGTATTCGATCTCTTTGAGGGTGAGCAGGCCCTCGCCGAGTTTGGCGATGCGGCCGGCGAGGGTGAGGTGTTTTTGCGATTGCCAGGAGAGCCTGCGCTCCATTTCGTCGAGGACGGGCTCGAGGGTGGCGAAGAGGTCTCCTTCGAATTTATAGCGGATGGCCAGGGGATGGATGACGACGTGGCCGGGGGGATTTTGCTTGGCGCGTTTTTTGGCGGCGGTGCGGGCGATCATGGCGGTGCCGTCGAGGAGGGTGTTGAGGCGGTCGTTGGTGCGGGAGACGACGCCCTCGGGGAAGACGACCAGGGGGCGCTCGGCGGTTTCGAGGGTTTGGATGGCCATGTTGAGGGCAGCGCGGTCCATTCCTTCGCGGTGGATGGAAAATGCGCCAGCGTGGCGGATGAGGAAGGTCTGGATGCGGCTTTGCATGAAGAGGTGCCAGGAGGCCATGTAATAGAGGGGTTTGGGGATGAGGGCGACCAGCTCGGCCATGAGCAGGGGGTCGGAGTCGCGGCAATGGTTGGGGGTGATCATGATGCCGTGGCCGGCGGCGAGGGATTTGCGGATGAGGTCGAGGCCGTGGACTTCGACTTTGGAGAGGCCGTACTTGCGGCGGACGTAGCGGCGGAAATAGTGGACGAGGATGCGCGGCCATATTTTGGCGGTGACGGGGGGGACGTATTTGTAGGGTTTATCGATGATGATGTTTTGCATCGGGGATACGGGTTGGGTGTATTGTGTTTATCGGCGGAGGGATTTTAGCGGGTGAATCTCTGAGGTTACAGTAAGGGGAAAGAATTCAGAACTCAGAATTCAGAATTCAGAAGTCGAGGAACCTATGAAGATGCTGATTGCGGCGGTGTTGTGTGGGTTGCTGGTGGGGGCGGAAGAGCAGAAAGTTGCCAAGGATGTCTTTCTTGATCCGAAGGAGGCGGGGATCGAATACAAGATGCAGGGGGAATATGTGGGGGAGGTGCTGAGGAAGGATGGGGGGATGAAGAAGGTGGCCGCGCAGATTGTGGCGATGGGGAAGGGGAGTTTTCGGGCGGTGATGCTGGAGGGGGGATTGCCGGGGGATCGGTGGGATGCGAAATCGAGATTGGAATTGGATGGGAAGATGGAGGGGGAGGAGGCGACTGTCGGGCAGGAGGGGTCGCTGTATCAGGGGAAGGTGGCGGCGGGGATTTTTGCGGGGGAGACGAAGGCGGGGGAGAGATTTTCGTTGATGAAAACGGAGAGGAAGAGTCCGACGATGGCGGCCAAGGCGCCGGAGGGGGCGATTGTGTTGTTTGATGGGGAAAATACGGATCAACTGACCGATGCGAAAGTGGGGGGGCACAAGATGTTGTTTGCGGGGGCGAAGACCAAGCGGGCGTTTACGGATTTTAAATTGCACGCGGAGTTTCTGGTGCCGTTCATGCCCACCGGGAAGATGGAGAGCAGGGGGAACAGCGGGATTTACATTCAGGAGCGATACGAGATTCAGATTCTCGATTCATTTGGGCAGCGGATGGCGGCCAATGAGTGTGGGGGGGTGTATCGGCAGATTGCCCCGACGGTGAACTTGAGTTTTCCGCCGCTGGTGTGGCAGACGTTTGATATTGATTTTACGAGCGCGAAAT
>JBGPEF010000567.1:0-3818 GCA_041482675.1 Tepidisphaeraceae bacterium
CACTTTTTCGGCCAAAATCGAGCAGTTTTCGGAACAGGGGGCGTCGGCGAGCGGTACCGTGACCACCGGCGATCGGTTGGTGGCCGAAATTGAGCTGATGTTCAGCCACATCGATCAGAATATGGCGGGGATGGAGTTTCCGGAGCATAATTTTGTGTTTACGGAGCAGTTTACGGAGTTGCTCAAGACGTATCGGAGCAGTGGGAGCATTAATATCTAAAGGGGGCTGGTGTGTTTGAATTGGTCATGTGTGTGCTGGCCGTTTCCGCGGTGGCTAAGGTGGCGTCGGCGGATGATCAGTCGCCCATCATCTGGGGCGGCGTCGCCGCGGGATTGATCATCCTGTCGCTGTTTTTGATTCCCTGGCCGTTTATTCGCGTCGGGATCGCGTGGATACTGGCGTTTGCCGCGATGTTTACGTACAAGGTGGTCGCCAACCGGTAAGAGATTTCATGCGCAGGGTTGTCGTCACAGGCTTGGGAGTGATTTCGCCGATTGGGATCGGGGCGAAGACGTTCTGGGATAATCTGGCGGCCGGGAAGTGTGGGATTCGCAGGATCGAGACGTTTGATCCGACGGCGTTTCCATCGCAGATCGCGGGGGAGGTGCCGCCTTATAAAATCGGGGATTACGTTCCCAAAAGTTATCGCAAGGCGACGAAGGTGATGGCGCGGGACATCGAACTGGCCGTCGTCGCGGCGGACGATGCGTTTAAGGATTCGGGGTTGAAGTCGCGGGCGTATACGGATCAGCCGACGATCACGCCGGCACGATTTGGCTGCAACATCGGGGCGGGATTGATCAGCACCGATCTCAATGAGCTGACCAGCGCCATGCACACAGCGCGCGAGGGGAACAAGCTTGATATGCAGAAGTGGGGCCGCGAGGGAATGAATCAGCTCACGCCGCTGTGGCTGCTGAAATATCTGCCCAACATGCTGGCGTGCCATGTGACGATCATTCACGAGCTCAAGGGGCCGAGTAATACGATCACCTGCGCGGAGGCGTCATCGCATCTGGCGATCGGCGAGGCGTTTCGCACGATTCAGCGCGGCGATGCGGATCTGGCGATTTGCGGCGGCGCGGAATCGAAGGTGAATCCGATGGGCCTGATGCGGCAGACGCTGCTGAAGCGGCCGACGGAACAGCACAATGATTCGCCCACCACCGCGGTGCGGCCATTTGATGAGGAAGCCAGCGGAACGGCTGTGGCCGAGGGCGGAGGGCTGCTGATTTTGGAGGAAATGGAACACGCCAAGGCTCGCGGTGCGAAGATCTACGGCGAGCTGTGCGGATTTGGGGCGAGCCAGGATGCTTACAAGATCACCGATCCTTCGCCGACGGGGCAGAGTTATGGCCGGGCGATCAGCAATGCATTGAAGGAGGCTTCGGTGGCGCCGGAGGAAATTGGCTGTCTTATTCCGCACGGTTTGGGGATTCCCTCGCATGACCGGGCGGAGATCGCAGCGCTGCGGAATGCCCTGGGTTCATCGCTGGAGAAAATTCCAATTTCCCCCATCAAATCGCAGACCGGTAATTTGGCGGCCGGATGTGGGGTGGATGCGGCCGCGGCGGTGCTGGCGCTGCATCACAACACGATTCCGCCGGCCATCAACACGCGCAAGCCGATCGATGGTTTGAGGCTGAACGTGGCTCCCGAGGCTCGCAGCGGCAATTTGAAAATCACGGTTTCCAGTGTTTACAGTCTTGGGGGACAGAACGCGGCGCTGGTGTTTAAGAGGCTATGATCGTGATGCCATCGCAGGATGATCCAACGCCGCTGGTCCCGCACCTTGACACCAATGTGTCGAGCAATTGGCGGCCGGTGGCCGGTTTGAAAACGCATCCAAAGAAGATGCTGTTTTCTGATCGTCTGTGGTACTGGCTGCTGTCACTGGCAGGAATCGCGATCACCAGCGTTGGAATTGGAATATGTTGATAGGTTATCAATAAAGGGTTGTGCCTGGTCGTGGCCGGAATCACTATCTTTGCCATTGGCCCCACTCAAGCGGCGAGAAATGGATATCGCATCTAAGACTTTCTCTTTAATTCCGAAAGGAGAACATCATGTTTGGCTGGTGGCTTGGTTTGGCCGCGTGGATGCGGTTGCTGGCGGCGCTGGTCATGTTCGGATTCGGCGCGGCGATTTGCGTGTGGTTTGATTTTCGTGTCGGGATGATCTTCGTCTGCCTCGGACTGGGCATGTTGTTCGTCGGCGGGGCGAGCGATTCAGAAAAGAAAGGTTATCGCTTCTAAAAATGAAACTAAATCGGGTTGTCATCACCGGAATGGGCTGGGTCACGCCGATGGGTCACAGCATCGAGCAGGTCTGGCCGCGCCTATTGGCGGGGGAATCGGGGATTTCGCGCACGACGATATTTGACGCCTCGACATTTCCCACCAGCATCAGCGCTGAGGTGAAGGATTTCCGGCTGAGCGATCATCTCGCGGACATCGGCGCCCACGGCGGCGCCGGCCGAAATACACAATTTGCATTGGCCGCGTGTTCCCAGGCCTGGAAAATGGCGGGCCTTCCGCCGATCTCGGCACTGGGCACTGGGCACTCGGCACTCGACCTCGATCGCGTTGGCATTTATCTGGGCTCGGGTGAAGGCTCGCTCGATTTTGAGGCGTACACCGCTTCCGCCCTTTCCGCCTGGAAGGCCGAGGCCAATTTGCTGGACTCCGTCAAATGGGCCCAGATGGCGCTGGAGCTGATGAATGTCACGCGCGAGCTGGAGCAGGAGCCCAACATGCCGCTCTCGCATTTGGCGCTGCTCACCGGCGCGCGCGGGCCGGCCTTCAACTGTCTCACCGCCTGCGCTGCCTCGACGCAGGCCATCGGCGAGGCGACGGAGATTCTCCGCCGCGGCGATGCGGACATCATGATCGGCGGGGGTGCTCATTCGATGATCCATCCGTTCGGTGTCACCGGATTCAATCGCCTGACCGCGCTTTCAACCGCGAATGAGATTCCCCCGCGCGCCAGCCGGCCGTTCGACAATTGCCGCGGCGGATTTGTGCTTGGAGAGGGGGCGGGAATGGTGATTCTGGAAACGCTCGAGCACGCCCAGAAGCGCAAGGCGACGATTCTGGCCGAAGTCGCGGGATATGGCTCGACGGCCGACGCCTTCCGCATCACCGACCAGGACCCGGAGGGGCTGGGCGCGGTCGTGGCCATGCAGGAAGCGCTGCGCGATGCGAAATTGAGTCCGCAGGATGTGCATTACATCAATGCCCACGGCACCGGCACGCGCGAAAATGATGGCAATGAGACCGGGGCCATCAAAAAAGTCTTCGGCGAGCACGCCCGCAACGTTCCGGTTTCGAGCATCAAGTCGATGATGGGCCACCTGATCGCGGCCGCCGGCGCGGTGGAGTTGATCACCTGCATTTTGGCGATTCGCGACCAGGTCCTCCCCCCCACCATGAATCTGGAAAACGCAGACCCTGAGTGCGACCTCGATTACATCCCCAACCAGGCCCGCAAGGCGAGGTGTGATGTGGCGCTGAGCAACAGCTTTGGGTTTGGGGGGCAGAATGATTCGATTGTGGTGAAGCGATTCAGTGCCTGAACTCTGCATGCGGCCGGGCCTGCCTGCACGTGGGTCGCCAGGCTTTGTAGGCACGACATGGGCATCCGAGTACGGCTGCCCATGCCACCCACCAAAGAAGAATGGACGGCGCACCCTTGTTGCGCTGCTGGAACTTCAGAACGTAAACATCAGCGCCCCATAGACAAAATTAATATCATTATCCGCCCCGCTGGCCGCGCCGGCTTCTTCGACGAAATCGCCGGCGAAGAAATGGCTGTAGCC
>JBGPEF010000568.1:0-3802 GCA_041482675.1 Tepidisphaeraceae bacterium
CGGCATGCCCGACTGGCTCCTCCTGAAACGCGGCGACTCCTGGAGCGGCGAAGGATTGGGCTCCTGGTCCAAGTCCGGCCGCTCCGCCCAGGAACCAATGCTCATTTCCGCCTACGGCAGCGGCGCTCGCCCCGTCTTAAAAACCGGCGCCTACCACGGCTTTTATACCCAGAATGGCGCTGTCAATAATCTTGATATCATCGGCATCCACCTCTACGCCGACACCCGCGATCCCAATTCCCCCAGCTACGTCGGCTCCGAAGGCGGCATTGGCATCCGCTTGCTCGCTGCCAGCACCAACGTGCTCATCGAAGACTGCGACATCGATAGCTACATGACCAACATCAGCATCTCCGCCGATCTTGGCCCCATCTCCAACATCACCCTGCGTCGCTCCATCATCACCGACGCCTACGTCACCAGCGGCCATTCCCAGGGAGCCTTCTTCGGCGGCATCAACGGCCTGACCATCGAAGGCAATGTCTTCGATCACAACGGCTGGAACGAGCAGATCCCGCTGGCCGTCCCCACCAAGTTCAACCACAACATCTACATCGTCGCCGACAACAAAAATGTCGTCGTCAAGGACAACATCATCGCCAACGCCTCCAGCCATGGCCTGACCGCTCGCTCCGGCGGCCAGATCAGCGGCAACATCTTCCTCAACAACCCCATCGGCATGTCATTCGGCTTCAACAACGGCTCGACGGAAACTCCCGGCGGCGTAGTCGGCTTTGTCAAGGACAACATCTTCTACGGCAGCCGCGACATCGACGGCAGCATCCGTGGTTATGTGATGGAAATCGGCAACGTCAAGCCCGGCGGCACCGTCATCAGTGGCAACATCATGGTCGGCGACGCCAAGAGCCTCTCGCCGGCCATCCAGCTCTCCGAAGGCTCCTACGCCAGCGGCCCCAGCGGCAACATCGGCATCAATGACCTGACCATCGAAAACAACGTCCTCTACAACTGGGCCGCCGCCCTGTGGGTCGACAGCCGCTTGGTCCCGGGCAGCACTGGGTCTTTCGCTCTCAACAACCTCACCGTCCGCAACAACGACTTCCAGAAGATGATCGACCCACAAATCATCACCCACAGCGCCGTCTTCGATCTGGCCCAGGAACACTTCTCCTCCAATCGCTACTTCTCCACCCAGCCGGCTTCCAACTGGTTCTCGGTGAATTTTGTGCCCACCTCCTTCACTACCTGGAAAGCCAATTACGAATCAACGGCGACCAATACTCAGGTGGCCTATCCGGATGCCACCCGCACCATCGCTTCATACAACGCGAGTCTGGGAGGCGTAGCCAGCCTCACCGGCTATGTCACCGAAGCCCGCAAACAGTCCAAAACCAATTGGCGCTCCGACTACAACTCCGCCGCCGTGGCCGACTATTTCCAACACGGATACAACGCCTCCGTCCCCGCCGTCATCGCCGCCCCAACATCGCTTCTGCAAACCACCGAATCCGGCGGCACCGCCACAATCCAGTTCACCCTCAGCATCCAACCCGCCGCCAACGTTCTCGTGCCCATCTCCTCCAGCAACATCGGCGAAGGAACTGTCTCCTCCTCACTGCTCACTTTCACCCCGGCCAACTGGAATGTCCCCCAGACCATCACCGTCACCGGCGTGGATGACAACATCATCAACCAGGATGCCACCTACACCCTCGTGATCGGCCTAACCCAGAGCACAGACGTCAACTACAACGCCCTGGACGCCACCGACCTGACCTTGATCAACAAAGCACTCGTTCCCCTGATCACGCTTACTGGCAACCCCCTCTCCTACGAAGCCACCAGCTACTCGCTCGGCCTCTCCGCTCTCTACATGGGAACCGTCACCTCCTGGTCCATCAACTGGGGCGATGGAACGGTCCAGCCCCTCAGCGGCAATCCCTCATCTGTCTTGCACACCTACGCCGACAACGGCAGCTACACCATCACCGCCACCGCCACCTCCTCCGGCGGCTCCGCCAACAACACCAAAGCGCTAACGGTCAACAACATTCCCCCCACCCTCACCATCACTGGCGCAGCCTCTTCCAATGAAGCCGCGCCCTACACTCTGAACCTCTCCAGCTATGATCCCGGTCCCGACGCCATCACCTCCTGGCGCATCACCTGGGGCGACGGCGTGATTCAGACCATCACCGGCAATCCCGCGGCCGTCATTCACACCTTCGCCGACAGCGGCAGCTATACCATCTCCGCCACCGCCACCGATGAGGATGACACCTACAACGCCAACACCAAATCCGTCACCATCAACAACATCGCCCCCACACTCACCCTCACCGGCGCGGGCACCGTCAATCAAAATTCCCCCTACTCCGTCAACTTCACTGTCACCGATCCCGGCGCAGACACCATCAGCGCCTGGAACATCAACTGGGGCGATGGCCAAACCAGCCCCCTCGCCGGCACCGCACGATCCGCGACCCACACCTATGTGACGGCCGGCACCTTCACCATCACCCTCACCGCCACCGATGAAGATGGCTCCTACAGCATCACCGGCAGCGTCGGCGTCGCCGACTCCGGTGGCGCATCCATCAGCGGCGCCGCTACGATCAGCGAAGCCGCCAGCTACACGCTCCTCCTCAGCACCACCAACTCCTCCCCTCTCTCCTGGCTCATCAACTGGGGCGATGGCCCCGCTCAATTCGTCGGCGGCAACCCCGCCTCTGTCATTCACACTTACGCTGACAATGGCGTATACACCATCACCGCCACACTGACCGCCTCCAGTGGCAGCTACAGCACGACCAAAAACATCACCGTCACCAATGTCGCCCCAACCCTCACCCTCAGCGGCGGCGCCTCCGCCAACGAAGGCTCACTCTACTCGCTCAACCTCGCCAGCAGCGATGTCGCCCCTGACACCATCACCTCCTGGCGCATCATCTGGGGCGATGGAAATATTCAAACTATCACCGGCAATCCCTCATCCATCACCCACACCTTCGCCGACAACGGCGCATACTCCATCACCGCCACCGCCACCGATGAAGATGGCGCCTACAGCGCCTCCGGCAAGTCGGTCACCATCAACAAGGTAGACCCAATCCTCAACCTCAGCGGCAACGGCACCGTCAACCAAGGCGCACCCTACTCCGTCGGCTTCTCCATCACCGATCCCGGCGCTGACACCGCCAGCTCCTGGACCCTCAACTGGGGCGATGGCCAAATCAGCCCACTCGCCGGCGCCGCCCGCTCCGGCAGCCACACTTACAGCACCACCGGCAATTTCACCATCACCCTCACCGCCACCGACGAAGATGGCTCTTACAGCATCACCCGCGGCGTCAACGTCGTGGCCGCCAGCGGCGGCGTCAGCATCAGCGGCGCAACCACCAGCAATGAAGCCGGACTCTACAGCCTCCTCCTCAACTCCGGCAGCGCATCCCCCGCCTCCTGGTCGGTCACCTGGGGCGATGGCGCAACCGAATCCGCCACCGGCGCGCTCATCACCCTCACCCACACCTTCGCCGACAACGGCACCTTCAGCATCCATGCCTTCGCCACCATCGGCGGCCAGACCCTCAGCTCCAACACCCTCTCCCTCAACGTCCGCAACCTCGCCCCCGCCGTCACCATCTCCAAAAACACCGATCTGTCCTCCGGCGCAAACCAGGTCCTCAACCTCACCGCCGCCGACCCCGGCCTTCTCGATACCGTCTCCTGGTCCATCAACTGGGGCGACGGCGTCATCACCACCAGCTCCGGCCTCACCCCGCAGGTCAGCCACACCTACCCCAACTCCACCGGCAACTTCGTCGTCACCGTCACCGCCACC
>JBGPEF010000569.1:0-3798 GCA_041482675.1 Tepidisphaeraceae bacterium
GCTCTCCGGATAAACCACGTACGACTTGAGCGGCACTTTTGCACCGGGGACGGTGATATCCACAAACTCCCCATGCCGTGGCGATTTTTCCAGCCGCGCCTTGGCCTCTTTCTCGCCCGGCGGAATTTTTCCATCATCCGCCGCGCGCAGCACCGGCACCGCAATCAGACACGCCAACGCAACGATCAACAGGTTTCTCATAAATGTGTACTCCAGATAGAAAAGAGGCAGATCCGACAGACGCCATGCCAATATTACCAAAGACCATCGCATCCAGCAGTAAGCCGGTCTCCCAGGATCGTCAATTGCAAATCGCCAATCGCAAATCGCAAATCCGCCGGGCGTTTACCCTCGTCGAGCTGCTCGTGGTCATCGGCATCATCGCCCTGCTCATCGCCATGCTCCTGCCCGCCCTCAGCAAAGCCAAGCGCCAATCGCTGATGGTCGCCTGCCGCTCCAACCTGCGCGAAAACTTCAACTATCTCCTCATGTACGCCAACGACAATCGCGGCGCCATGTTTCCCGTTGGCTTCGGCTCCGGCACGCCGCGCCAGCTGCGCTGGCCGACCAAGGTCTTCAAGCCCCCCGTCTGGAACCCGCCCACGCTCACCTGTCCGGCCGACCAACTGCCGGCCGAGGAACATTCCTACATCCTCAACAACCATTTCCGCCGCCACGATATTCGCTACACCGCCAGCAAGGGCGTCAATCCATCGGATGTGATCGTGATGGGCGAGAAAAAATCCACCGAGCCTGACTATTACATGGACCTGCGCGACTTCTCGCGCCTGGTCGAACAATACCGCCACGGCCTCCAGTTGGGCTCCAACTATCTCTTCCTCGACGGCCACGTCGATTCCCGCACCCCCGAAAAAGCCCAAAACGCCATCGATCCCTGGGACCCCACCGTCCCCGATCCCAATCCGGCCGGTTGATTCATTTGCGGGCGGCCGCTCATTCCAGTATCTATTTTCCCATCCAAACCGGAGATCATCATGAAATCCATCCGTCTTCTCGCGTTCGCTGCGCTTCTGCTCACCCCAGCGCTTCTTTTCTCCCAGCACAAAGGCCCGCGCCAATGGCCAATCCATGACGAGAGCCGCCCCGTCCCGCGAACCATCACTCCCGGCACCGAAAGCACGCAGGACCAGCCCGGCACCCCGCCCTCCGATGCCATTGTCCTCTTTGATGGAAAAGATCTTTCAAAATGGACCAGCGACAAAGGTGGCGAGCCCACCTGGAAAGTCGAAAACGGCCACGTCGAAATCACCAAAGGCAAAGGCGGCCTCGTCTCCAAGGATTCGTTCGGAGATTGCCAGTTGCACGTCGAGTGGGCCTCCCCCAATCCCCCCGAAGCCGACGGCCAGGACCGCGGCAATTCCGGCGTCTATCTGATGAGCCGCTACGAAGTGCAGGTGATGGACGGTTTTGAAAATCGCACCTACGCCGACGGCCAGGCCGCCTCGATCTACGGCCAGAATCCCCCGCTGGTCAACTCCTGCCGCCCCCCCGGCCAATGGCAGACCTACGACATCATCTTCCACCGCCCCCATTTCTCCACCGACGGCAAACTCGAAAAACCCGCCCGCATCACCGTGCTCCACAACGGCGTGCTGGCCCAGGATGATTATGAACTCGAGGGCGGAACCGTTCACAAAGTCGAGCCCAAATACACCCCCCACCCCGACAAAGCCCCCGTCGCCCTGCAGGAACACGGCCATCCCGTGCGCTACCGCAACATCTGGATCAGACCACTGGATGAGCAAGCCAAATAGCCCAGCCACCCTCGCAGCTTCTACGCTCGATGCTCGCGCTCACGCTACGTGGATCACCGCAAATCCTCGTGCACGACGATTCCGCCCCATTCGACGCGCCATCCACACGCCGGGCAACACGCCACTGCTGATCAGCGGATACCACAAGCTCACCGACAGCGACCACATGGACTGGCCGTTGGTTGGCTGACGCAGCCGAAAATAAATTCCCGGCGCGTCGAACCAATTGATCCTGATCGAGGGATCGCGGATGTAACCGGCAGCACCACCGAGATAGACGGCTGTTTCGTTCGGGGGGTCGTCTTTCCCGCTCACCGCCCAAATCCCCTCTAATGAGGGCCCCCAGCGGGCATAGCTGAAAAAACTCAGCCGCCGGCCACCGAGAAATTCACTGATGCTGACGTGGCAATCGCGCGAAAGACTCAGATGCTGCTTCTCTGGCTTTACATCACCCGTCACAAACCACGCCACGAGAATTGCACAAAAAAGAATTCCGCAGCAGACCGTGGTGAAATTGAAAAGGCGCATTGCCATCGGAAGGACTATACGCACTGACCACTGGCTGGATGTCGTCCGTAAGGTCTTGGTACGCTCCCCCCTCACCCCAACACCGTCACCCTCTCAATCATCTTCCCCTCCGCAATCTGCGTCATCTCCCCATGCACCGATCGATGATGGATCCCACTCCCATCCGTATAAACCACTCCTCCATCCCCACACAGGTCATACGCCAGCACATGCTTCGCAACCACCTCCTCACTTCCCCCCGCGCTCCGCTTCACCAACTGCCACGACGCCGGCACCAGCGACTTGCCATCCCCCTTCCGCGCCTGCCGCGCCTTCTGCGCATCGATCACTCGCCCCCACAGCATCAAATACCGCTCATCCGGCCCCTGCCGCGGCGGCCCGCCCGATGTGATCAGCGGCTTGCGCGAAAACATCAGCGAGAAGAAATCCAAAAAATGCACCAGCGCCCGCACCACCCGCAGCGGAAACAGCAAAATGTCCAGCGCCACTTTCCACGGCGATACATTCGCCCCCATCGCCTCATACGGCCGGCGGATGAACCACAACGTCCCATCCGCCGTCATCCGCGGCAACAGCGCATCGCTCTCATCCTCCTCCACCAGCGTCTCCATCTTCCCACCCTCCACCTCCATCTTCATGATCGCATACGTTGACACCCCGCTGCGAAACCCCTGCTGGTCCCGCCCCACGCCCGCCGACTGAAACACCAATGTTTTGGCCGACTCTTCCCCCAATACCCACGACGGCGCTTCATCCACCGCATCCCCCGCCGTGATCTCCTTGGGCCCCCTCCCCCCGCTGGCCATGATCGCGATGTGCGATGTCCCATCCTCCGCCAGCATCGAAAACGCCAGCGTCCCATCGGCCGGATGCCGCGACAGGTCCGATGCGCGAAACTGCTGCCGATGAAACAGCCGCCGCTCCAGCCCATCGTTCAACTCATACTGAAACAATCCCCCCACATGGTCCGTATCCAGCGCGTAGAGCAATTCCTTCCCATTCCCCGCCGATGCCACGGCCGAAAATCGAATCCGCCGCCGCTCCGCCGGCATCCCCATCGCCGCCAGCGGCCCGCGCATCTGCGACGCCCCAAAATTCCACGCCATCCCCTGGTTCTTCCACTCCCCACGCTGCCGGTCCCGCTCCACCCGATCCAGAATCCCCTGCACAAACTGGCTCTCAATCAATTTCGCCGGCCCACCCGCGGCCTGCGTGTACAGCTTCCCCTCCGCCACATACGCCACCGCCGGCATCACCTGGCTCATGCGAATCCCCTGTCCAAGCCACGATTCTCCCCCATGCCAATTCCAACCCCACAGAATACGGCCAATCTCCCAACCTTTCCACATGCACCTCCGCCGTAACCGTTTACCGTCCCCCGCATCAGCGCGCTTGTAGCGCAGGCTTTTAGCCTGCTCTTGCTGGTGGGGCGGACATTCTTGTCCGCCATGCGCCCTCTTGCTGGTGGGGCGGACATTCTTGTCCGCCATGCGCC
>JBGPEF010000570.1:0-3791 GCA_041482675.1 Tepidisphaeraceae bacterium
CAACGGTGTGATGGTTTCCAACGGCACCGGCAACATCAACGCCTATGCCCTCAATGATCTCCAGGACCGCGGCGTCTTGTTCGTCGCTCCCAGCGAGGAGACTTACGAGGGGCAGGTCGTCGGCGAGCATTGCCGCGAAAGCGACATCGTCGTCAACGCCTGCCGCGCTAAAAAGCTATCCAACATGCGCACCACCGGCAGTGATGAGAACATCATGCTCAAGCCGCCCAGGAAGATGACGCTGGAACAGGCCTTGGAGTACATCGAAGAGGACGAGCTGGTCGAAGTGACCCCACAGCACATCCGCCTGCGCAAGGATGCGCTCACCGAAAACGAGCGCAAGCGGAAGGGGCGGAAACAGGCCGAGACGGTTGAAGTGTAGAGTGTGCTTCAGCACACCACGGCCGCATAGCGGGCGAAAGCCGATAGCCCACGGCGCCGCGCCCCTCCGGAGAACACCAGTCATTTCATCCAGTTTCCTCTGGTGGCGGGGTTGAAAGGTGTTGACAATTGACTGCTTATTGATGAGTCTATCAGTTGTACACATCGCTGGGCGCAAAAATGGGAGCGGAAAATGGGAAGGCGATCAGCGCAATGCTTGCTCGAAAATCTCGAAGCGCGGACGCTGCTTAGCGGAGTAACCCTGATCACTCATGGTTACCAACTCATTTCCAACGACATGCCGCCATGGCTTCCGGAAATGGCGGACGCGATGATCGATGTGACAGGTGCGGACACTGCGGTATACAGGCTTAGGATCAACTCTGACGGACTTGGTAATCCATACGTGGAATCGTTCGACTGGCTTCTGGGCGATTCTCCGGCCAATCCCTCGAATCCAGATGGTGATGTCATCATCCTGCTCGATTGGGCGGCAGCATCAGGGGTTGTGCTTAGCTACACTGACACGGGATCAATCGCAGCGCTGGTCGAACCGTTCCTGACAGGCATTGACGCGAGCCATGGGATATTCTCTCCGCTGGCGGAAATGCCAATTCACCTAGTTGGTCATAGCCGCGGAGGCTCCCTGGTATGTGCTTTAGCTACTGAACTCCAAGCCGATGGAATCTGGGTCGATCAGTTGACGACACTCGATCCACACCCTGTCATTGAGGATGCGATTGCCGTCGTTGCGGACAACGTCTTCTTTGCTGACAACTATTTTCAAACAAATGTGTTTCCCACCGGCAGAGATGTTTCAGGCGCGCACAATGTGAATCTGACTAATATAGTTCCCAGCCATGGCGGTATTCACACCTACTATCAAGGCACAATCGATTTGGCCGCCACCAGCGCGGATGGAGATTCGATTTCGGGGAGCTGGTACCAATACAGCGGCACAGGGCCCCGAAGCTCGGTGGGCTATAACTGGACCAGGTTCCGTGGAGTCACGCGTCCGTTAGATGGTGAGCAATTCCCATCGACAAACCTCCTCGACGGTTGGGACAACATCATGATTCTCGAACAAGATGATGATTTGTCTGCGGTTCGAGGCGATGCCATCGATGTTTCCACGATCTTTGAGGATAACAATGGCGACGCTCAAATCGAAATCGGTTTTGATGAGGATGCGAACCCCTACAACGGTGTGATCGCTGGCGGCGCGGACAGCACACCGACCGCGTCCCTCAGCAGTGACGACTGGACGGGCACTCTCGACACCTCGACGCTACCGAACGGGACCTATAGGGTTTATTCAGCGATTTCGAACGGCTCAACAGTGCGATATTACTATGCGCCCGGGAGCGTGAAGGTGCATGCACGGCCTGCGATAAGCATCAACGATTCAAGCGTTCCCGAGCGGAATTCCGGTACTTCATACGCCCAATTTACCGTGTCACTCTCCGAGCCAAGTGACCAAGTAGTGACGGCGGGCTATTCCTTTTCGAATAGCACCATCGACTCGGCCACAATGGGCGTCGATTACGGCGCTGGCAGTGGCACAATAACTTTCGCGGCCGGTCAGACCTCGCGATTCTTGGACGTGCCCGTTTTCGGAGACACGCTTATTGAGCCAGATGAGCACTTTTTCGTCTTGCTTTCCAATGCCAAAGACGGAGACATCACTCATGGCACCGGGCACGGAATAATCTTAAACGATGACTCTGATGTTATTCCGCCGTCAGCGAAGCTAAAGTCATCTCCGCTCTTGCTCACCGGCAGAGCTTCGAAATTTTCCGTGATCTACCGCGATAATGTGGCGGTCAACGCATCTTTAATTGGTACCGGAGACATTTTGGTTTTGGGGCCGCGGGGATACGCGCAGCGTGCTAAATTGGTGTCCAAATCATCCAGCTCTAACAGCGCGGCCATCACCGCCGTCTACCAAATGCCCGCGCCGGGCGGGCGGTGGAACCGGGCTGACAACGGAACCTACTCTGTATGGGTTTACGCCGGTGCCGTGAGCGACACTGCCGGAAACGTTCTCGCGCAAAAGAATATAGGAAGCTATCGTGTACGGCTTACCAATCGCGCAAGACGGATGCGTCCAAGTGGCTATACCTCGCCTCTTGCCGCTCTTACGACCAAAGAGACTTCGGTCTTCGACGTTGCGCAACTTTATCGCCGCTGGCAAGCCGAGGTTCTTGGCGATGAACTAACTGAACTTTGGTGAGGAGTTGGAGGTCCTCGGACTTGTTCGCGTTCTCGAATCGACTATAAAATGGTCGATAGAAAAGAGGGCCCAGCGAGGGAGCGAATGAGCTCCTGCCCCTCGGTGTTGCTCACCCTTTGGGGTTGCCCGCTGGACCAATTCACGCCCGCGTGAAAAATCACGCGGGCGTTCCTATTTTCAAAGCTTTGTCCGGCTCCTCCATGAGTTTGTGCCACCTTTGGGTAACCCTGTATTTGCGATCGTTTCGAGACGTACCAGTCTCCGCTATTTCCAACTTGCCTTTCTTCAGCAACTTCGCAATTGCGCTGGAGATGAAGCTGGTGTCGGTCTTGGGGAAATTTTCGGCGACTTGTTGTTTAATCTGATCCAGCGTCGCCACTTTGAGTTGTCCGAGGGCCAGCCAAATGGCGTGGGGGACACTGCGGGGCGGTTGGGATGTGGATGTGGCGAGTTGCTTGAGGTGGGTGTGCTGAGCAGGGGGCGAGCCGTTGCCGTTGAAGTCGGTGTCGACGTACGCCAGCGCCTCGCGGAATTTTTGCACCGCATCCTGGTACTGCGCCTGCGCCGCCCTTTTTACAGCCTTCAGCCCTTGCCGAATCTGGTCGTCTCTTCGCTTAGTGGCATCCTTGATGAACTGGTCGAGTGTCACGCCCAGAATTCTAGGGCGGGCCGCTTACCTGTCAAGGCGGAACGCCCGGAAAACTGGGCGTGTTGACTCCACCTCGCCCAACGGGGACTGGGCGGCCTTCTTGGCGATCTCGTTGCCTTGCTTCTTGGGCAACTGCGCCGCCCAAACGAATTAAAGGTGGAACGAATTAAAGGTGACGCGAACCTTTATTTGGATCAATTCGACTTCCGCCCCCTTTTCTCCCTACTTCTCCTTCTTCTCCCGCTTCCCTTCGATGTCGAACGGCCGCTTTTCGCCCCCAATCTCCACTGCACCTGTCCCTTTGAGCGTGTCCCCGGTGATCGTGAGCTTGTACTCGACGGTGAATTTGTTATCCCCAACCTTCCGTTCGGCGGAGAAGGTCAGATCTCCGTCCTTCAGTTTCACGTCCTTGAGTTTTTCATCCTTCTGGTCCGGCCAGTTCATCGTCCCGGTGAGCTTGTCGCCGTCCCTGGTGATCGTCAGTGTGGCCGTCCGCTGCTGGTCGCCGATGGCGTAGTGGAGTGTCCA
>JBGPEF010000571.1:0-3782 GCA_041482675.1 Tepidisphaeraceae bacterium
GGTTTAGAGGGGGGCGGAGATTTGGACTGCGAGGCCGCAGAGGCGGGCCCAGAGGGGGAGGGTGGGGTCGAGGGTTTGGAGGGCGTGGTAAAAGTGGGCGCGGAGGGTATCGGGAGGTTGGTCGTGGAGGCCGGGGGGTGGCTCGAAGACGCCGAGGAGACTTTGCAGGAGGCGGTTGGCCTCATCGCGGATGCCGGAGCGGCGGAGGGAGGGTAGGGAGGCGGGGTTGGGGGAAACTTCGGCGGTTAGCGCGGCGAGGGATTCGTACTTGCGGCCGAGGGAGTTGGGTTTGCCATCTTTGTCGAGGCGAAAGCCGACGGGGGCGACGGGGAGCATGAGGATGTCGCGGCCGATGAAGGGGTGATGGCAGAGAGTGGGAAGGTACATCACGCCCATGTAGCGGCGCCGAGCGGCGGCGGCGGCGGCCTCGACGATGATCATGCAGTCGAAGCAGAGTTCTCCGACGTGCTCTTCGCCGATGAGGGAACCGCATTCGCAGCGCAGGTCGTGGGTGGGGCCGAAGATTCGGGGTTTGTATAGATCATCCGCGGATTGCACGAGGCCGCGGCCCCAGTTGCAGAAGTCACCTTCATCGCCGGGGACGAAGCGCCATGCAAGGGACATGGAGCGTCGGATTTCGGGAACGTGATCTTTGGCCATAGCTTCGATTGCGCTGTTTGGTCACTTACATGGTTGCGGAGACGTCGAGGCGCAGGCCGCAGCATCGGGCCAATACGCCGACGGATGGATCGAGAGTTTTGATGGCCTGGTAGAAGAGGGAGAGAAGCGTGTCTGCTGAATCGGCGGCTGAGTCGGAGGCGCGCGGAGGGCCGAAGACGCCGACAATGTCCTCGAGCAACTGATCGATTGGTTGGTTCATCTGCAATAGATACGCGCGTTCATCCGAGGAGGCGCGGGAGTATCGGGCCTCGATGTCGGCGACGAGTGCAACAAGAGTGGCGACCTTCCGGCCGAGGGAGTTGGGCATCCCGTCAGCAGCGACGCGATAGCCAATCGGTGGAATCAGGAATTCGAGGATCTCTTCTTTGGTATACGGGTGACGATACAGTCCGTGTCCTGGACCAAAGTGGAACAAACCCACGTAGCGCCGGCGAGCGGCGGTGGCGTCGGCCTCGACGAACACACCGCATTCGGCACAGAGGTTGCCCACGTTTTGCGCACCGGTCAGAGCGCCACACTCGCAACGCAGGTTCTGGGTGGCACCGAAGATATCGGGTCGGTAGAGATCGGCGACGGATTTTACAAGTCCCCGTGACCAACCGCACATGTGGGAGAGGTCGGCGGGGAGGAGTCGCCAGGAGGTGGGAGTTGAGTGTTTTTCTGGGGGAGATGGATCGGTCCTGGGCATGAATGGAAGATTTTAGGTTGTGGTTGGGGGAGGGGCTACTACGCCGACTACACTAAAAATGTGGGTGGTCGCTGCAAATGGAACAACACGGGCATCCGAGTACGGCTGCCCATGCCACCCAGAAAAACACTGGCAGACAAGCTGCCAGTGGCACGAGAGTATGGATGTCCATCGCCGCGATTGCGGATGCGGCGGGCGGTAAAGAATTACTTGGGGGGAGGGGTCGGATATATTGGGGGAAGATGAGTGAATGCTCGACATTGCCGCCGCGGCCTTCGTTGTTGTTTCGGACGCCGCTTTGGATTCGGGTGATCATCGCGCTGGGGGTGGGGTCGGTGATGGGGGTGGTTTTTCGGGATCGGCCGATTTTGGGGGGGGTTACGACGGAGCATCTGGGGCAGATTGGGTTGTTGCCGGTGAAGTTGTTGAGGGGGCTGGCGATTCCGTTGATTTTCTTTGCAATTCTGGATGGGTTTGTGAAGACGAGCATTCCGCTGCGGAGGGGGGCGAAGCTGGTGTTGATTTGCCTGATCAATGTTTCGGTGGCGATGGCGATTGGGTTGATCATCATGAATGTGCTGAAGCCGGGGAGGCACTGGAGGGGGAATCTGGATGCGCTGGTGGAGAAGGTGCACGGGGACCAGGCCGAGGCGCAGAAGAAAATCGCGGAGTCGCACAAGGGGACGCTGGGGGTGATCGCGAATGTTTCGAGTTATGTGCCGAAGAGCATCGTGGAGCCGTTTTTTGAGAACAATGTGATCACGGTGGTGCTGCTGGCGCTGTTTACGGGGGCGGCGTATCGGCGGGTGCATGGGCGCCCGGCGGCGCGGGCGGTGGGGGAATTCGTGGAGACGTTTTACGCGATTTTCGTGCAGATGCTGGAGTGGGTGGTGGAGATTATTCCGTTTGCGGTGCTGATGGTGGTGGCGCAGGTGGTGGGGAAGTCGGGGCTGGGGGTGTTTAAGTATCTGTGGCTGTTTTTGTGCATCATGCTGATGGGGATGGCGATCCACGCGCTGATTTATTATCCGCTGGTGGCGTGGCTGGTGGGGCGCAAGCCGCCGCGGGAGTATATCGGGAAGGGGGCGGATGCGATTTTGACGAGCCTGTCGTGCAACAGCAGCCTGGCGACGGTGCCGGTGACGCTGAGGGGATTGGAGAGGATGGGAGTGTCGGAGCAGTCGGCGCGGCTGGCGGCGTGCGTGGGGACGCAGTTGAATAATGACGGCATCACGCTTTATGAGGCGATGGCGGCGCTGTTTTTGGCGCAGGCGATCGGGATGGACCTGCCGTTTTCGAAGCAGATGATCATCGTGCTCTCGTCGATCATGGCGGGGGCGGGGATCGCGGGGATTCCGGAGGCGGGGTTGATCGTGCTGCCGCTGGTGCTGGGGGCGGCGGGGTTTGGGGATCAGGTGATCGCGGCGGCGCTGCCGTTGATTATTCCGGTGGATTGGATATTGGCGCGGGTGAGATCGGCGGTGAACGTGATGAGCGACATGCTGGTGGCGATATTGCTGGATGTGGGGGAAAAACCGGAGCAAATGGTCGAACCTGAAAACGATCAGGCCGCGCGCGAGGCTGCACTGGTCAGGGAGTAGTGGGCTGCAAGAGTGGCGATGCCACAGGGCGCGGCGGCTGAAGCCGCCCCTACGGAAGAAGGCGGAGGGGAATGTCCGGCCCACCATTTTGGGGGAGGCGGGTCAGGGGGAAGAGTCGGCGTTGCCGGCGGTAGAGGGGGGAGCGGCGAAGGCGGTGGTGTCGAAGACGTAGATGTTGCCAGCGGCGTGGCCGACGAGGATTTTGTCGCCGGAGAGGATGGGGGGAGTGAAGTTCTGGACTTTGCGGGGGGTGGTGGGGGTGATTGTGGCGGCGGAGCGGCGGACGGGGGCGGCGGAGGAGGGGGTGGGGGCGGAAGCGCCGACGGCGAAGCGCAGGGGGGCGGCGTCGCCGGAGGGGAGGAAGGTGAGCTCGCCGCCGCAGAAGAGGTAGCCATCGCCGAGGACGAGGAGGCGGTTGCCTTCGGTGGTGACGGTTTCGTTGTAGGTGACGGGGACTTCGCGGAATTTTTTGCTGCCGTGGAGGGACCAGATCATCATGCGGGCTTTGTTGTTGTAGGCGCTGAGGAAGCAGAGGGTTTTGCCGTTGCCGGCGAGGAAGGAATTGACGCGGGCGGAGGTCCAGCGGCCGACGTCGGGGTCGAGATTGATGAGGCGCTTGGTGGGGGAGAGGTTGTCGTCGAGGGCGTAGACGGAGGTGTTGTCGTAGCCGAGGGGGCCCTGGGGGAGGAGGGCGATTTTCCAGAGGCCCATGCCGACTAGTTTGGTGGTGTGCTCGGAGACATTATTGCCGTCGAGGATCCTGATGCCGCCGAGGGTGAGGGGGCGATAGAGTTTGTTGTTGAAGGAGACGA
>JBGPEF010000572.1:0-3761 GCA_041482675.1 Tepidisphaeraceae bacterium
TACTGGTCCCGTACACGACGATCTCCCGTTCGCGAATGCGTGGGACCTATCCCCGTCTGCGGGCCAGGTTCTTCACCTTGATCTTGCGGACCATGATGGGCCGATGGAAATCGACCACGTCGTTGCAGTAGAGCGAAATCTTCAGGTCTTTATGCTCGAGCGCGACCGAAGTGGTCAGCGTGTCACGCAGATAGCGCTGGCGGATGGTCCAGCCGTCATCGGTAGTCCAATAGAGCCGCGAACGATGCCGCCCCGGCAGATCGCTGAAGATCCCAAAGCGGCACGGCCCCGCCCCGGCGTGGTTTTCCTGCCCAACGTGCGGGAAGAAGATGTCCCGGATCTGGTATTGGCGGTCGAAAGTGACCAAAAGCCGGCCGTTGCCGACGGGGATGTCTCGAGGCATGAATCCTTTCCTGTCAGGCCGGGCGCGGATGCACCCAGACCCACTCCTATATCGGCCACATGGCCGGACTTAAGCCAACCGGGCCAACTGGAGAATAATCCGCCCCGTTTTTGCGGTCCAGAGATGAAATTCGGCAGGTGCAATTCGGCAAAGGGACAAACAAAAAGCCCCGCCGCTGGCGAAGGTAGCGGCGGGGCCGTGCACAGTGAGATCGTTTACTTGTTCAATGTTTGGTGCGACGACGCAGGACCAGGCCACAAACGCCCAGGCCCAGGAGCATGATCGAAGCCGGCTCGGGAACGACCGGCGTTCCGAATTGGCCTGTGGAATTGGCGGTGAAGGGGGCGAGATTGCCGCCGGTGATGTGCAGGGGATTATCGATGTCCAGCAGCGAGAAAGTCAGGCTGCCGCCGGCGGCTGGTGTGTTGAGGGGCTTGCCCAGGGCGAGATTGAGCGCCTCGAGAATCAGCCCACCTGTGTAGGTCACATCACCGCTGAGGACCGAACCCGAATTGGTGTCTTTCAGGCCATTGACCACGCCGCCGGTGTTGTTGACGGTGGGGATGTAGTTGCCGATGGTGCCGATGAGCAGATCGACCGGGCCCGTTGCGCCGGGAGGATCGGTGCTGACTAATTTGAAGGTTCCGCCGCCGATCGGTTGCGAGACCATTCCCAGAAATTCGCTGGCCGGGGCGGCGGTGTTTACGCCGGTGAGCATCAGGGTCACGTCGGTGAAAGTGGTCGAGCCGCCGTTGCCGGCGTTGATGACGCCGCCCTGGGCGGCTGCATTGATCGTCAGCGGTGTCTCGATGATCAGCCCGCCGGCGGTCTGTGAGTTAATGGGAAGAAGCCCGTCGCCATTCCCCAGTGAGCCGGTCGCATCGGGCGCGGCCAGCAGCGAAGTCCCGGTGAACGTCACCTCGGGCAACGTGGAGCTGACGGGCAAAGATTTGAATTCGACGAGCAAGGCCGCGAAGCTGACGGGCGAGAAGCTGCAAATTGCAACAATCGCCAGCGCTGCGAAACCAGAGCGCCTGCGCAATAAAGATTTCACCACAGCACGAACCCCTCTCCAATTTAAGGGCCTACCGTCCAATGCATCGAGTCACGGCGAACCCCGAGCATTCTCTCTCTCCCTGCGATCCCAAACTTTTGCCGAGCGGTCAACAAAAAGCGTTGCGTAGGTCGCGCAACTTTTTTGAGGGTGTTTCCTTCCGTCCGCGAATATCTCTGATGCGACAACTGTCGTCAAGGAAAATCAGTCGCACCGCGGCACAAACACAAGTTTCCAACATGTGATACCGACTATAGATGTCCGCCACACGGCGGTTCATTCCAACGTAAATATACCCCCGCACAAAACCAGAATTTGAGAAAAAGACCTGCGGGTCAGAAAAGCCAGAAAAAGCCGGTAAAGCTGGGGGAACTGTGCGATTGATTACACGTTGAGTGTGATGTTCTGCCCCAGCTGCGCTCTATAGTGCTGGCGGATTGGCTCTATAACTGAAATTATGAAGTGCTCCGTTTGCTGCGGGGCGCGCCCGATAAAATGGGCGGGATCGAGAAGTTGGTTGATGTTGAGTTTCCCGAATGCGGGATCTTGCTGCAATCTATGGATGAGGTCGTTCGGCCGCCCGTGCGACTTCACCTGCTCGGCCGCCGCCTGCGAGTGACGCCGGATCAGCTCGTGCAACTGCTGGCGGTCCCCGCCCGCCCGCACGCCGGCCATCAGAATCTCTTCCGTCGCCATGAACGGCAGTTCGGCCATCACCGCCGCCGCGATCGTGTTCGGATAAACCACCAGCCCCCGCGCCACATTGATCACCAGCAGCAGCGCCCCATCGATCGCCAGGAATGATTCGGGAATCGATAAGCGCTTGTTGGAAGAATCGTCCAGCGTGCGCTCAAACCACTGCTCGGCCGCGGTCTGTAGCGGCGAGCTCGCCAGCGAAATCACAAATCGCGCCAAACCCGTCGCCCGCTCACAGCGCATCGGATTCCGCTTGTACGCCATCGCGCTCGACCCCACCTGTTCTTCCTCGAACGGCTCCTCAATCTGCTTCATACCCGCCAGCAGCCGGATGTCATTGGCAAACTTATGGACCGACGCCGCCATCGACGCCAGCGACGAGACGATCTGCCCATCCACCTTCCGCGGATAAGTCTGCCCGGTCACGTTGTACGATTCGCGAAACCCAAACCGCTCTGTAACCATGCGGTCGAGTTGATCGCATTTGCCATGATCGCCATCAAACAGCGTCAGGAACGACGCCTGCGTCCCCGTGGTTCCCTTCACCCCTCGGAACTTCAACGTCGAAATGCGATATTCCAGCTCTTCCAGGTCCAGCACCAGATCCTGCGCCCACAGCGCCGCCCTTTTTCCAACCGTCGTGAGCTGCGCCGGCTGAAAATGCGTGTAGGCCAGCGTCGGCAGATCCTTCCATTTGGCCGCGAACGTTCCCAGCGCATCAATTGCATTTGCCAGTCGCGCCGTCAACAGCTTCATTCCCTCGCGAATGATGATCAGGTCAGCATTATCGACGACAAATTGCGACGTCGCCCCCAGGTGAATGATCCCCTTCGCCGCTGGCGCGGCCTCCTCAAACGTGTGAACGTGCGCCATCACATCATGCCGCAGCCGCTTCTCCCACTCGGCCGCTTTCTTGAAGTCAATCTGCTCAACCGTTCGCTCCATCTGGGCAAGCGCTTCAGGCGTGATCCGCGTAATCCCCAACTCTCTCTCCACCCGCGCCAGCTCAACCCACAATTTTCGCCAAAGAGAAAACTTCTGCTGAGGCGAAAAAAGTCGCAGCATCTCCGGCGAAGAGTTGCGGGAAGCGAGCGGAGATTCGTACGTGTCGTTGGCGCTCATTCGAGAATCTTCCGGGTGGCATGGGCAAGTACTCTTGCCCGTGTTGTCCTGTCAGAAGACACGGGTAAGTGCGTACCCTTACCCATGCCACCCATTCGAACAGCAACAGTTTATGGGAAGACTCAATCTCAGGCGAGGACACCCATCACCGGCTTCCCCTCCGACATCGCCACCGGCCGATTCCCCAGCCCCGGCACTTCCGTCGCCGGATCGATCCCCAGCAGATAAAACATCGTCGCCGCCAGATCATCCGGCCGCACCGGGTCCTTCGTCGGATAGGCCCCCGTCTTATCCGACTCCCCATAAACAAACCCGCGCTTCACCCCGCCGCCGGCCAGCAGCGTTGTGTAGCACTGCGGCCAATGATCGCGAGAAATATTGGCATTAATTTTCGGTGTCCGCCCAAATTCCCCCATCCACACCACCAGCGTCGTATCCAGCAATCCCCGCGCATCCAGATCGGAGAGCAGCGTCGGCAGCGTCTGA